>NZ_JBSMXK010000007.1:0-103963 GCF_053761865.1 Enterococcus bulliens | reverse complement strand
CTCCTTTCGTTTGTTTATTTTGTGGTGATTTAATCATACAGGAAGCGAGTATGTTTTTTAATACCTAAAATGACAAATGGACTGATGAATTGAATTCAATTCATCAGTCCATTAAATTATAGAGCCCAATAATTACAGCAATAACAAAATAAGCCAAAGCATGCCGATTATCGGCATGCTTTGGCTTATTTCTTCTACTCTTGGAGTATCGCTTTGCATTTTTAAAGGGTGTGACAAAATTTCGTCACACCCCTTGTTTAGATTTAGCGAATGGTTGCGTGTAAGGTTTCTGTCAACGCACGTTCTACTTTTTCCATTGCTTTAGTAATTTCTTCATCCGTCAATGTAGCTTCAGGATTTTCAAATAGCAAACTATACGCCATTGATTTTGAGCCGTTTTCGATCGATTCTCCTTGATAGACATCAAATAAACGAATCGATTTCAAGAAGCGTCCCGCAACCGCTGTAATCGTACTTACGATCGTCGTATGGGCAACAGCTTCATCGACAACAAATGCCACATCACGACTAACAGTTGGAAATTTGGTTACGACTTGATAAACAGTCGTCGTCGGTAACGTACTCAGAACATCTACCGATAATTCTAATACATAGGTCTCAGAGATTCCATATTGTTTGGCAATTATTGGATGGACTTGACCGATGAATCCGATCACTTGATCGTCTACTTTGATCAACGCTGTTCGCCCTGGATGTAACTGTTCGAGCGTATCTGTTTGTTCCAATGTTACACCACTTAAGTTTAATTGCGCTAATAGTCCATCGAATATGCCTTTTGCTCTGTAAAAATCGACTGGATCTGCTTTAGTTTGCCAATCTTTTTCAATCCAGTTTCCAGTCAATGCAAAGGCAACATGTGTCTCTTCGAGTGGTAATGTAGTGTGTCCATTTTGATAAAATACGCGTCCAATTTCATAAATCGCAAGATCCGTATTTTTACGTGCTGTATTGTAAGCAACATTATCCAATAAACCAGAGATCAAATTCATGCGTAACGCCGAACGGTCTTCTGTCATTGGCCAATCTAATTTTGTGATCGCACTTGTTTGATACATAAATTGTTGGACTTTTTCAGGTGTCGATAGCGCATAACTGATATTTTCCGTCAAACCAAATCCTTCTAATACTTGGCGTAAACGACGCGTGAATCGTTGTTTTGCGCTCAAACTTCCCATAACTGTTTCACCACTTGGTAACGTTGATGGTAAACGATCATACCCGTAGATACGTGCGACTTCTTCAATTAAGTCTGCTTCAATCGTAATGTCCCAACGACGTGGCGGAACACTAACAACAAATGTTTCTTCTGTCGTCGTACACCCAAAGTCTAGTGCTGCAAAAATTTGTGCAACTTCTTCAAGGATAAGCGTCGTTCCTAAATAATGATTGATACGTTCAAGTGAAATTTCAATTTTTGTATCTGTAACGTCAAGTGTGGCTCCAATCGCTTTACCTGCTAAAATCTCACCACCAGCTAATTGCGCGATCATCATTGCAGCTTTATCACATGCTTCATCGATTGTCGCATGATTGATTCCCTTTTCAAAACGCGCTGAAGATTCACTACGTAGATTGAATTGCTTCGATGTACGACGGATATTGATTGGATCAAAAATAGCCGCTTCTAATACTACAGCCGTGGTCTGATCTGTGATTTCAGAATCCAATCCGCCCATAACACCGGCTAAGGCAAGTGGCGTGTTTCCATTTGTAACAAGTAGATTTTCACTTGTCAATTGACGTTCTTCGCCATCTAATGTCACAAGCGTTTCTTTTTCATGCGCGCGGCGGATCACCAATTGTTCAGATCCGATTTTAGCTGCATCAAACGCATGTAAAGGTTGTCCGTATTCTAATAGAATATAATTCGTGATATCCACAACATTATTAATTGGGCGAATGCCTTCATTCATCAAACGAACTTGCAACCACTCTGGACTTGGCGCGATCGTCACCCCTTCAATAATCCGGACTTGATAAGCTTTCGCCAATGTATTTTCTTGAACATCGACTGTCAATACTTCGCTAGCTGGTTTTGCATTTTCTGTTAGTTCTATCTTAGGAAAGACAGGTTTTTGATTGTAGATCGCTCCGACTTCATAAGCGACACCACGCATACTTAATGCATCTGCACGGTTTGGCGTAATCGATAGTTCAATCAACGCATCGTCCATTTCTAAATAAGGAAATACCGAATCTCCGGCTTTGGCTTCTTCTGGTAAATAATAAATTCCTTCTGCATAAGCTTTAGGGATCACACTATCTGAATACCCGATTTCTTCTAATGAACAAATCATTCCATTTGAAACTTCTCCACGCATTTTACTTTTTTTGATTTTTACATTATCCACGATACGTGCCCCTGGCAATGCCACGATCACATTGATTCCAGCTTTGACATTTGGTGCACCACAAACGATTTGGGATACTTCCTCTTCACCAATATCGACTTGGCAAATATGCAAGTGATCAGAATCTGGATGATCGATACACTCGACTACGTGTCCCACGACGATTTTTTTCAATCCTTCTTCTAAGACAGTGATTCCTTCAACTTCGATTCCGGTAACAGACATTTTATCTGCTAATTCTTTAGGTGTAACGTTGGTTAAATCAACGTATTCATTCAACCATTTATAAGATACTAACATCGATTATTCCCCTTTGAACTGCGCTAAAAAGCGTTGATCATTTAAATAAAAATTCCGAATATCATTGACGCCATAACGCAACATCGCGATACGATCTGGTCCTAAACCAAAAGCAAATCCACTATAGGTCGTAGAATCGATCCCAGACATTTCTAATACATTTGGATGAACCATCCCAGCACCTAAGATTTCGATCCAACCAGTGTGCTTGCAGACATTACAACCAGCACCACCACATTTGAAACAACTCACATCTACTTCAACAGAAGGTTCAGTAAACGGGAAATAACTTGGACGTAAGCGAATACTTCGCTCTTCACCAAACATTTGCTTCATCAAGACTTCTAATGTTCCTTTTAGATCGCCCATGGTTACATGCTTATCGATAACCAACCCTTCGATTTGATGGAACTGATGGCTATGTGTTGCATCGTCGGTATCACGACGAAATACTTTCCCAGGTGAGATCATTCGTAAGGGACCTTTTGTAAAATCGTGCGTTTCCATTGTTCGCGCTTGAACAGGTGAGGTATGTGTGCGTAATAACAATTCTTCTGTTAAATAAAAGGTATCTTGCATATCACGTGCTGGATGATCTTTAGGTAAATTCATCCGTTCGAAATTGTACTCATCTTGTTCGACTTCATAACCTTCGATCACTTGATACCCCATACCAATAAAAATATCTTCGATTTCTTCCATGATCTGTGTCAAGATATGACGTGTTCCTCGTTTAATTTGTGTCCCAGGCAACGTCACGTCGAGTGTTTCTTTGGCCAACGCTTCGGTCAACGCTTGTGTTTCTAATGCATCTTTACGTGCTTCTAAATGACTTGAGATCGTATCTCTAATCTCGTTAGCAAAACTCCCTACTTTAGGGCGTTCTTCAGCAGATAGATCTTTCATTCCACGCAAGACTTCTGTGATTGGGCCTTTTTTACCTAAAATTTCAACACGAATTTGATTCAATGTTTTTAAGTCTGTGATTTCTTTGATTTTAGCAAGTGTTTCCACTTGTAATGTTTCCAATTTTTCTTGTAACGACATGGAATTTTTCCTCCTCTAGTACTCTTTCAATCAAATAAAAAAAGCCTTCATCCCTATAAAGGAACGAAGGCTCGCGATACCATCCTAATTCGTGAGATACGTCTCACGCTCTTTATTCATTAACGATAATAGTCTACCGGCATTTTCTCAAATGCAAACTAGGAAGTGAACTTCATTTTTCCATACTGGATTTGCTTACAGTCTATGGCAAATCTCCCTTTTCAGCTGGGACAAAACTACTCGTTTCCGTCAACGTTTTTTCTTTATCCAATTACTGACAGTGTACTAAAAATGAGTGAAAAAAGCAACTAGCCTTCGTCAATTGTACACCATTCTTCGCTCCATCTTTTAACTGAATCAAAACTTTCATGCAATGCAATCCCTTTTTCGGTCAACGAATACAAATGATCATTTTTTTGAACGATTTGTTCTTCTTCCAATTCTTTCAATCGTTCCGCCAACACGCGATCACTTAACATCGGGATCGTTTTTGACAATTCCACAAAACGTTGGCCATGCTCTTCTAATAACACGTCAATAATCAAGCCGTTCCATTTTTTCCCTAGAATCGAGAAGGCTTTTTCAAATCTTGGACAAAGAGTATAATTCACTTTTTTTGTTTCCATTTCGTCTCACCTCTTTGACTATAGTCTACCATATCTCTTACAATTTGTAAGAAATGCCGCTTGATTCTTTTGGCCCGTCATAAGGATAGCACGTTTTGCTCAGAAAGCAAGACCAAATACGTTTTGATTACTTCTTTTCCTAAAGACTGCTCCAAGGCTTGTTTATATAGACGCAATTGCCCTCGGTAACGTTCAGCTAGTTGCATCGCGGTTTGTCCTGAGCGAATGTGGTCGGTTTTAAAATCATATAATACAATCGATTCATCGTATTCGATATACCCATCGATAATGCCATGAATCAACAATTCTGAATGCGGATCATCAAAATCTTGATAAATGTCTGCTGCTGCTTTTAGCATCGAAAAAGGTTGTTCTCGAAAGACTCGTTGTGGCTGTTGCAACAATTCTTGTCCTAATGGTGTGTCAAAAAACCATACTAAATGATCAATATTAATGGCTGCCACCATCTCACTAGGAAACTGTTTCGTCGCCAGTAATGCTGTCTTTTGTTGTTCTAAAGAAGCTTTAGTGGGCTTTTTAGTCAAATCGACTTGCTGCAATAAATAATGTGTCGCTTGTCCTATAACGGTCGCTTTGACTTCCTTTTTTGCTAAAAATTTTGGTTGACTAAACGTATCGACTTGGCGATAGGCCTTTTCTTGCGGTGCATTCCAATCTAAGAGTTGCAATTCTTGTTCGTCTGGATCATTATATAGCCGCTTGATTTCTGATACCGACTGATAACTAGATGTCTTCGTTGCTTTTTCATAGGGATAGACATAATTGAGGCGTTTCACTAGCGTATCTGATAATGCACCAAATTCAGTTGTTGTGAAGATCTGTTGTGGTGTGTGCGCTAACTGAGCCTTCATTTCTTGATAACGTGTATACAGTGTTTCATTGTCAACAAACGCAAAAGAAAATTGCCCATCATGGCTGATTTTCTTCCCTCTTAAACGAAGTTCTTCTAAAAAAGGTTCGAATAAAGGGTGTCGAACTAATGTCATTCCGATCCAGTCCATCAAAGACGCTTTAGTCGATAGACGCAGTTGCGGATCTAAAAATTGTTCTGTTTGAGACAATGCTTTTGACCATTTACCTAACGCTTCTTCTTGTGTTTTATACGAACCCACCAAAAAGAGTTTTTGCTCTGCACGCGTCAAGGCAACATATAATTTACGCATTTCTTCTGATAACAATTTAACGAGTTTGATTTGTTGGATAGCCATATAAGGCAAACTCGTAAAACTCGTACGTGTCTTGTCGATCCACTTGACGCCTAGGCCAAAGTGTTCGTCCATCAAATAAGGTTTTACTAGATCTTGCGTATTGACTTCTTTGGTCATATCCATCACAAAAACTACTGGAAATTCTAATCCTTTACTTGCATGGATCGTCATCACTTGGATCGATTCTTCTTGGACTTTTGCGACTGGCTGAGACAGGTCTTTGTTTTTCTCACGCATTTTCTCAATGAACCGAATAAATGGATAGAGCCCTCGGAAACTCGTTTCTTCATAGCGTTGCGCTCGATTGACCAAAGCCATTAAGTTGGCATAGCGTTGTTCACCTGAAGGCAGTCCTAAGACATAATCTGGATATGCTGTTTTAGCATAGATATCTTGTAAGACCGTTGCGATCGGTTGCCGTTTTGCCAGTTCGCGCCATGCGTTCAATTGATCTAAAAAACGCGTCAGCTTCGGTTTTAATAGCACATGCTCTTCTGGATAGCACACTACCGCTTGATAAAAGGTCGAATCGGGATGTTCTAAACGAATATCTGCTAGTTCCGATTCATTTAATCCGACAATAGGCGAACGCAAGACGCTGACCAACGGAATATCTTGCAGTGGATTGTCGATGATCTGCAACAAACTTAACATCACTTTTATCTCGGTTGCTTGGAAATAGTTTTGTGCATCTTTGATCGCAAGCGGTAACTGGTATTCTTGAAAAATATCGATCATCGTCAAATGTGCACTACGTGTCGGCGTCAGTAACACGATATCTTGATAAGAAAGTGGACGCAATGTGGCCGTTTTACGGTCAAAGATCGGATAGCGTTGTTCGATCAAGTCTCGTATTTTTTGCGCCACGAGATGAATCTCGCCTTCTGTTTTCGTGCTGATCACCGTTTCTTTTGCTGTAGTCTGCTTTTCATAAATCAATAATTCAGGTACGAGCTGTTGGTTACTCCCTTCAGGATAATATGTCGCTCCACTCACTAAACGCGCTTCATCTTGATAGTCGATTTGCCCCACGCGTTGGTCCATCAATTGTTCAAAGATCAAATTGGTAAACGCCAATACTTCTTGACGTGAACGGAAATTTTCCTTTAAATCGATTTTCTCCCCCATCTGATGCGCTTTAAAGGCAGCGTATTTTTCAATAAATAATGTTGGATCGGCTAAACGAAAAGCGTAAATCGACTGTTTGACGTCGCCTACCATAAAAAGGTTCCCTGGTTGATGGGTCGCCACACTTTCTAGGATCGCTTGTTGCAAGCGATTGATATCTTGATATTCATCTACCAACACTTCATGAATGCTGTCACGATATGCTGCTTGAACATCTAATTCTGGCGTTTTCACTTGTAAAATCGCCAGTGTTAAGTGTTCTAAATCGTTGAAATCCAATATATTTTTTTGTTGTTTACTTTTTTGATAGCGTGCCATAAATTCATGGACCAAGCGTACCGCTTCTTTTACGATCGGTTGTGATACCGCCAAAATCGTACGCATTTGTTCAGGCGGATAAGGTAGCAAGACACTTGCTTCTTGTACCAATTGCTTGGCGAGTTCTCGTAAAGGTTTGACCAATTGTGCGCTCTCTTTGTCTTCTGCCTTGCGATAACTTGGAAAACGATCAAACGAAATACTGGTTAACGCTTCATAGAGTAGATCGATTTGATCTTGTTCTAAATACGCAAGCAAGCGTGTAATTTGTTGTTGTTCCGTTTCCAAAAGAAGTGCTAACTTGTCTAACTGTTGACTGTAGGCATGCGCTTTGAGCAACTGTTGTTTTGCTTCACCTAATTTTTCTGCGATCTGTACTTTAATACACGTTTGATACAGTGGCGTTTTCGTGATATCTTCTTCTAATTTATAAGCGTCTGGCAATGCATCTAACCAAGCCACAGGATCTGGATTGGCCCTAGAAAATTCGTACAACTGTAGCAATAATTCTCCTAACATTTGATCTGATCGATCGCTCATAAAATTCTCGACAAAGGCATAGAATTCTGGGGTTTTTGCTTCGTAAGCTTCTTCGATCAACGTTTCCATTACTTCTTCTTTTAAAAGGAGGCGCTCCGTTTCATCAGTTAACAAACGAAAACCAGGTTCTAAATCAAGGACGTAATAATATTTACGGATAACACGTAAGCAAAATGCATGCAACGTTGAAATCATCGCTGTCGGCAACAACTGGATCTGCTTTAAAAACCACTGACGTTCTTGAGCACTTACTGTATGGAGCAATTCTTTTAGCGCAACTTCGATCCGCTGCTTCATCTCTTTTGCAGCAGCTTCAGTAAAGGTCACGATCAACAATTCATCGATCGCATGTCCTTGTTTAATCTTCTCAATCACGCGTTGGACTAAAATACGTGTTTTTCCTGAACCAGCAGAAGCCGAGACCAATACATGATGGCCCGTTTCAAAGATCGCTTGCCATTGTTGATCCGTATACATTGCACCCTCTGGCTTATTGGGGATCTTACTCATGAATAATACCCTCCATTTTTTTCAATATTTCTTGTTTTGGTATGGTTTCAATTTTTTGGTAGTGGTTTTCTGGCAACACCGCATCGAATTTGCAAACACTACGAAATGGGCAATGTTCGCACGCTCTAGCTTGTTTTTCCACTCGTAGACTAGGATTTAGCGCAATCTCACCACTTTGCAAACGATCGGCGCTATGACGCATTTTTTCTCGATTATACGCTCTTAATGTCTCAACTTCGTTTGGCGTATAAAAGCGGTCTTTACTTTGAGCAATCATAGTGTAGTCATCATGTTTGTCTTTGCGAATGGGAAATACTTCAGAATGCTGGCTTTTAGCCAAACTTGTGTCGTAAGCGGCAAATAAAGCCTGATCTTGAATAAAAAGTCCAGAATATTTATACGCCTTCAACCGTTCACTTTCGCGTTTTTCTTTCGCTGTACTTCCACTTATCAAAGGATCTTGCATTTTTACATAGTACGCCCCAGCTGGCTGTACTTCACGCTTACCTACTAACTGTGCCGCATCTTGCAAGACGACATCTAAATACGTCACCAGTTGCATGGCTAACCCATAGTAAACTTCAGTCGGATCAAATTCTTTTTTACTAGATTTGTAGTCGACGACAGAAAGATACGTTTTTTGGTCGACATCGACTTGGTCGATGCGATCGATTTTCCCTCTGACGTGCAGCTTACCTCCGCTAGCTAAATCAAGTTCTAATCCCTTGATTCCTTTTTTCGCCGCTACTTGGCCAAATAATACTTCTGTTTGAACTGGAGATAATTTGGTTTTTTGGCTTTGTTCGTGTAATGCCCAACTGACCCGGTTGATCGTTTTGCCTAATTGTTGGAACAAAAAGTCCATCCGTGCCGAACGACTAAGTAGTTGATAGCGTGTTTCGCCAAAAATTTCTTTTAAGACTTGTTGCATGAATTCTTGTCTAGTTTCTGGTGTTAAACTCGATAAACTAATATTTTCTTTGATCAAAATACTTAAAAAGCGATCAAGTGCATCGTGGAAAAATTCACCGGTAACAGCAGGTGTAATCCCATAGATATCACGTTCTTTCAACTTTAGCCCATATTGCATAAAGTAACGATATTCACATTCGTGGAAGGTTTCAAGACGTGAAACTGAACTATACATTTCACGCCCATATAATCGTTGGGCTTGTTCTTGCGTTAAGGCAACAGGTACGTTCTGATCATCTTGACTTAAAAACACGCGTTGCGCTAATGTATTCCATTTGCTTTGTCTAACTTTACGCTGTAGTTGGGACCAAGCAGTCGGTAGCGAACGTTCGTCTTGTTTCGCTTGCCTTGTTAACTGATTGATCTGTCTGATCGCCCCTCGATATGATCCAACATAATCTAAAGGATCCGCAGTCAACGTGAGCAATCCTTTTTTCACAAGTAGCTGTGGCATACTTGATAAAAAGCGTGCGAGATATGGTGAAGGTTGCAAGGTATGATCGGTTTCAGAAGTCGCCGGATACGTCAAATACAACAATTGCGTACTCGATAAAAATAAACTATAGGCCACGTATGGTTCTTTTTGACGGGTTTCTTTTGCCCGGTCATAAATATAGCCTAATTCACCTAATTGTTCATTTAACCATTCACGTTCTGTGACATCTAATAACGTATGATTTTCGACTTTACGTGGAAAAGCAGTTTCTGTTAACCCTAAAGCAAAGGTCACTTTACTTTGATTTGGACGCGCTAAATCCAAACGATTGATTTGCACTTGATCTAGTGAAGTCGGAATTTTACCGAAGCTCAAATTTTCTAAACTGCTCATCAATAATACAGTAAATCCTTCCCAGTCAAATGCTTCCTCGTCATAGATATTCACAAATTCATCTAGAATATCCATTAAATGTTGCCATGTTTGTTCATGGTTACGCGCTTCATCTAATTGACCACGTAAAACTGCTTGATTGCGCCACTGGATGAGTTGTTGATCAATTTGTTGCTCCAATAAAAACTGATAAAACAACGTGATTGCTTCTTTCATCGTACGGGCTTTTTTTAATTTGCTTAACGGTTGATACAATTGTGTGTAAAAGGCGCGACGCAACTGATTTGTCTTCAACGTTAAGGCTTCATCTCTGATCGGTTGTCCTAAGATAGGATCATAAGCGTAGATCTCCCAGTCCGTTTTACTGATCCATAACATACCGCTTAGATGATGAGCCAAACTAATGTTTTCTGTTTGATCCACCAATTCGCGAAAAGAAGCGATTGGTTTATCATAGTCTGTTGGGATAAACAGTTCTGATTTTAAAAGATTAAAAATATCGGTTTCGCGATAATAATAACGATCTAAATCAAACCACGTTGCTAAAAATTGAACAATTGGATGCTGACGAATTAACTTTTCTTGATCGATATAAAATGGAATATCCAATTCACTAAAAATCGGTTCGATATAAGGAACATAAAGTGCTGGATCTAACGTAGACAATTGAATATCTTTATAGGTCAACGGGAGCTGATGTTTATGTTCTCGACTGACCAAACGCTTGATTTCTAGACCGATTTGACGGACCTCTTCTTCTGGTGTTTCGACTTGCCAAATCGTTGCATATTCACTCATTACCGAATCGATCGTTACGCCTTGCATCTGCTGGGTACTCTCCCAAAATTCAGACAGTGCCAAGCGTCCTTTGCTACGCGGTGTTGTCGCAAGCGGCGTATCGATCACATGATCAGGCAAGATCGTCAGCTGGTGTTGTTTCATCCAAGTCGCAATCTGAGTATACGTTCTAGCAGCATCATAGAATAAATCAAGCCCCTGGGTATGTTGCTGACGATTCGTCAAAATAAGATCTACAGTTAACGTACTGTGTATCATGAGTTGGGTCAGTAATTGGAACTCTTTGGCTTGAAAAGATGAGAACCCTGTTACAATAAACAGCGTTTGCTTTAATTGCGCTGCTAAAGTCGCCTCCGGTGTTTTCAAATACTGGATTAACCATTGTAAAGGATCATAAAGCGTGACTTGATGGTGTACGAGTTCTTGTTCATATGCTGTAAAAATCAACGTCAATTCACTTAATTTTGTTTGCAATTCACGTTTTAACGTAATTTGTGTCGTGTCAATTCCATGTAATTGTTCTGTCGTAAGTCCACTCAATTGAAATTCCTGATACAACTCGAGTAATTGGGTCAAAAACCCTACTTTATCGATCTCCCCACGAAATAGGTGCAATTGTTCCTTTAGATTGGTCAACACCTTACGCATTAGTAATTTAGCACCGATTTCTGTAATCGTGTCTGCTTGATAGTATCCGCTTTGCTGTGTGTAATACCAAGACAGACGTTGGAAACTAAAAATCTGTGTCTTCATACTACTAAAATGCGTCTGCTCGTTTTTTTGTTTCAAGGCTTGTAAAATTTCGATTTCTCGTTCAAATTTATTGTAGTTAGGGACCAAAAAAAAGACACGATGGTTGGCATCTTGTTGTAACCACTCGTCTGCTTTTTGGACTAACGTCTCTGTGTGATCACACACACCATCGCCTAAGACAAATTGTACTGTCATCGTTTCCTCGTCCTCTCTTTATATTAATTAAAAAAAACAAAACATATGTTCATTTTACCATTATTCATACTTTTTTTCTTGGCCTTTCCACGAAAAATTCGAGAAGTTCACACGTTATCCTTCTTGCATCAAATTCTTTTCAATACATGGTTTTTTTAGAGTATGTTATACTATACACAAGTCCAACGAGACAATAAAAAAAGAGGTGAATCTATATGAGACAATTTTTAGATCATATGCAACGTTACGCTTGGGTTCGAACGATCGTTTATGTTATTATCGGCTTTTTATTATTAATCGAACCTAAAAAGTTTTTTAACGGAGTGGTGTATGTATTAGCGGCTTATGTCGCAATCATGGGGATCATGAATTTATGGACCACATATCGAATGCGCAAAGACACTGGTTTTGTCGGATTTGGCGTGACAAGTGGTGTATTGCTTCTCATCGCTGCTTTGGCCATTTTAGTTTTGTCAAAACCAATTATCTCGATCTTCCCGATTTTCTTTGGGATTATTTTGATTATTCAAGGGTTAGTGTATTTGATGCAACAGCCTAAAGGTGTACGCGTAGTCAATCGTACACGTTGGCCCCGAGTAGTGTTTGGGTTATGTTTATTGATTGTCGGATTGTTACTTTTATTCAATCCCTTCAAAAGTATCTTACTTGCGCTACAACTAGCAGGTGTTGTGATCATTTTATCAGGTATTGAAACCTTGATCACTTCTCTACGTTCACGTTAAACATTAAGGCTGTGACAGATGATTGTCATAGCCTCTTTTTTTATGATGATTTTTTCATTTTTATTGAAATTTTCAGAATATTTGTTATAGTGTTAGCAAAATCATAGAATATGTAGGTGAAGATGTGCAAAAAGACATTCATGAGTTTCGCTCGGTAGGGTTGATCCTTGCCTTTATCGGTGGTGCGGTCGATCTATATACGTATATGCATTACGATTCTTTTGCTTCTGCTCAAACCGGAAATTTAATCTTAGCAATCATGCAAACGATAGATGGTCAATGGGGAAGTGTTTGGAAAAAATTTCTTTCGACACTTTTTTTCTTTTTAGGAATTTTTTTTGGGAAAGCTTTGATGCATTATTTTCGCAAACGCAATTGGCCATTTTGGCGTTTGATCATTCTTTATGCAGAAACACTACTCTTTTTCTTATTCAGTCTATCATTTATCCACGAGCATACAACGTTAGTGACCATTGCGATTTCCTTTATTACTGCCGCTCAGTGGATCTCATTTGACAAGATCAATGGTCGTGTCTATACGAGCTTATTTACTACGGGAAATTTAAAAGGCATGGCTGTTGGTCTTTACGATTATCTGTTGACACGAGATAAAAAGGCTTTAGGTACGTTTATCCATTTTACGTTAGTCGTCGTTGCTTTTTTGATTGGCGCTGTTGTGTTGGGGATTAGTTATCGCGTATTTGCTGAAAAATCGATTTTGATCATCTCAGCCTTATTTTTATACTTGTCGATCAGTCAAACGATTTTAGTCTTACGGTATTACCGCAGTGATTACTCTGCGTAACACCTAACAAAATGAGCCAAATAATTACCGAAACCGGTAGTTATTTGGCTCATTTTTTTTAAGCTGTCCACTTTTGTTACAGCCTCGTTTGGTTATTCATTGATATTTAAAATCTCTTTCACACAAGGCAACATCTCATCTACTGGGATGGTACGATCGTGTAAAACAGGGGATTCAAATAATGTTTTTACAGCCGGCGGAACCGTTAGCTTTGTTTCTTCATACAGAGCAGTTACCCACCCAAATTCGTTTTCAACATGTTTGACTTCATCAAAGGCACGCACCACAGATTCAGGGAATTTATATGGACTTGCCGTCGATACGATCAAGGCAGGATCTGAAAGTTGCGTCATTTGGTCTAGTGCATGTTTGGCTACCGCTGTATGTGGATCGATCACATATCCTTCACGATCAAAAACTTGTTTGATCGCCAATTGCGTTTGTTCATCCGTGGCATATGCCACTAAAAAGTCACTTAATCCTTCACGTAAAGCGACCTCTAATTCATAACTTCCTTTCGTCGTAAGTTCTTCCATCAAATAGCTTGTCGTGTCGGTATTTTGTCCTGAAACTTCGTATAATAAACGTTCCAAATTACTTGAAATCAAAATATCCATCGAAGGCGAGCTTGTGACATAAAATTCACGATTTCGATCATACATACCACTCGTGAAGAAATCTGTTAGCACGTTGTTTTGATTGGATGCACAAATCAATTTTCCAATCGGCACACCCAGTTTTTTCGCATAGTAAGCCGCTAAAATATTTCCAAAATTTCCAGTCGGTACACTGACATCCAGTGTTTGCCCGTTGGTCAGTTCTTGTTGGTGTATCAATTGTGCATAAGCATATACATAATAGACGACTTGTGGGATCAAACGCCCGATATTGATTGAATTTGCTGATGAGAATTGTTTTTGATGTGATGCCAATGTTTGACGTAAAGTAAGATCATTAAACATCTCTTTCACGCGTGTTTGTGCATCGTCGAAATTCCCTTCGACTGCGACAACAAACGTATTGTCGCCTTTTTGAGTGCGCATTTGTTGTTCTTGAATCTTACTGACGCCTTCTTTAGGATAAAATACAATAATTTTCGTATTCTCGACATCCGCAAACCCTTCCATTGCCGCTTTTCCTGTATCTCCAGAAGTGGCCGTTAAAATCACTAATTCATTTGTCGACTGATTTTTCTTTGCCGCAGTCGTCATCAAGTAAGGTAAGATCGATAACGCCATATCTTTAAAGGCTAATGTCGGACCATGGAATAATTCTAAATAATACTCCGTCCCCACTTTTTTTACAGGTGCAATAACGTCGGTATCAAATTTATCGTCGTAAGCCGCTTTGATACACGCTTTTAATTCAGCTTCTGAAAAATCACTATAAAAAGCTTTCATGATCAATAGCGCGATCTCTTGATACGATTGTTCCTTTAATTGTTCAAAGTCTAAGTTTACTTGTGGGAAATGTTCAGGTACAAATAACCCACCATCTGTAGCTAAACCTTGTAAAATCGCTTGTGACGCTGTAACGTGTTGTTGTCCACCACGCGTACTCGTGTAGATTGTTGTCATAACAGACCTCTTTTCATTCTCTCGTAATTTTCATTAGTTTATCATTTATTGCGAAAAGAAACTATACTTTCTCTGAAAAAGAACAAGATTTCTTTGAATATTTGCGACTTTCTCGGTATGATTACCTTAAAGGAGAGATCACTATGCATACGCTAAAAGAACGAATTATTGCCGAAAGTAAACGCATCGGCATCGATAAGATCGGCTTTACCACTGCTGAGCCTTTTACTGACTATCGGGAATCGTTATATGCACAAAAAGAGGCTGGGCATACTTCTGGTTTTGAACATCCAGATATCGAAGAACGGATCGATCCATCACTGACATTCGATCAACCTAAATCGATCATCTCGATCGCACTTGCTTACCCTACTAAATTACATGAAGAACCTGACCGTAAAGAAAAGCGCGGACAATTCGCACGTGCTTCTTGGGGAATCGATTATCATGATATATTAAAAAGTCGACTCAATGAATTGATTGCCTTTATCAAACAAGAAGCCCAACAAGATGATCCACGCTTTAAAGCCGAAGTCGATACTGGGGAGTTCATCGATGTCGCCGTTGCACAACGAGCGGGCTTAGGCTTTATTGGAAAAAACGGGTTATTGATCACTGAAGAATTCGGCTCTTTCGTTTATCTAGGTGAGATCGTCACTAATTTAGAATTCGAAGCAGATACGCCCATTCCAAATGGTTGTGGTTCTTGTACACGTTGTATCACGGGGTGTCCGACCACAGCACTATTAGGAAATGGACAAATGAATGCCAAAAAATGTTTATCCTATCAAACACAAACAAAAGGCATGATGCCGATCGAATATCGAAAAAAAATCCGTAATATCATTTATGGTTGTGATATCTGTCAATTGGTTTGCCCTTATAATAAAGGCAAAGATTTTCATGCTGAGATGGAGCCAAAACAAGAAGAAGCTTTTCCAAAACTAGTCCCGATGTTGCAGTTATCGAACCGAGAATTTAAAGAACAATTCGGACACTTAGCTGGATCATGGCGCGGAAAAAAACCGCTCCAGCGCAATGCGCTTATGGCATTAGCAAACCTAGGTGCAAAAGAGCATCTACCTGAAATTATGCAATGCTTAAAAGATCCTCGTCCGGTGATTCGGGCAACTGCCGTTTGGGCTATTGGGGAATTAACAAAACGTTATCCAGAAGAAACGATTTTATTATTTGAAGAGTTGTTAGAAAAAGAGCAAGATGAGACGGTGTTAGCAGAGCTGACAGAAATGATCGCTCATTTAAAAAGACCTAAAAGACGCAGTAAATCATAGTCATATTTTGCTAATTTTGGTATGATAAAGTTAACATAGAGGAGGAATGGACATGTCCGCAGCGCAAGAAGTTGAACAAACGATCAATCATTTGTTACACACATTAAAAGCGAGCCAATCACTAAAAGATCAATATGGAAACAAAATTGCCAGCGTCAAGGCTTTAGGCGAACAATTGATCCAGATTGAATTTACCCACAACCAAAAACCTTTAGTTGAACACATCACGCAATTTAAATGCTTTATTGATTAAGTCTTGCCTTCCATCGTTTAGTGTGACAAAAATGTTACGCATTTCGATGGAATTTTTTTGTTATTTTTTCGTATAGTAGAGACACACTAAACGAAAGGATGTTCACGCGTATGAAGAAATTTATTGCATGTTTTTGTATCTTGTTCATTGGTGTCGTGGCTTATTTTCACCAAACCCTCTCTCGTGAAGTACTTGACGTGTATCATTCGTTTGTCGTCTACGCAGCCGTTCCTGAACAGATCCCTTTGAAATTACATACTTTAGACGATCAAGGAAATCCGATTTTGGATTCATATACCTACACCTATCACTTAACTGCAGTAGATAACCAAAAACATACTCAACAAATCACATACGAACGATCCGGAGAAACGGTTATCCCACTAGCCCCAAAAACGTATATCCGTGCCTTTATTTTATTTGGTCACCTGATTGGAACACCTAAACCAATCGAGCTATCTAAAGTACCAACGACGATTTTAGCACAATTAGAATTAAATCAATTGCAACACCAACAACATCTAAAATGGACCGCAAATAATCCGTAACTTGCCTTCTAGATAAGTAATAGAAAGCAAGTTACGGATTATTTATTTTTTTTATCTGAAAGTTCATCATGCTCTAATTGTAGCCCTCGAGCAGCAACTCTAGTCGAAAAGACCACATTCGTTTTGGTATCGCCAAAGCGTTGCAACTGATTAATAAATTCATCAAGTTCGACCGTGTTGGTGAAATATACTTTTAACATCATCGAAAAATCTCCCGTAATACAATCACACTCTACTACATTGGGAACGTCTTCGATAAATCCATAAAAAGATCCCTTATCTTTGGCATTCACTGCACAATGGATATACGCTTTAATAGCAAATCCAATTTTTTGATAGTCCAGTATCGCTTGATAAGAACTGATATATCCTTGGCTTTCTAAATTTTGCAAACGCACAGATACTGATGGTGACGAAATAAAACACTCTTCGGCCATTTGCTTTACTGTCTCTCGTGCATTTTTTTGTAGAATATTTAAAATATTTTGATCAATTGCATCCATCCGCTACACCTCACCTTTTTTTCTATTTTAACGAGCTTAGGCAAAAGATGCAAGCTAGACCTCCCTTTACATGTTAGATTTTATAACACTTACGATAACTTTATTATGTAAACACAAAAAAACTGACCCTCATTTAGGTCAGCTGAAGTTCTTGAAATCTAAGTTGTGTTAAGAAATGCTGCGTTCGTTCTTGTTGAGGTGATTGAAATAAAGTTGTAGCCGACCCACTTTCAATCACGAGTCCATCTGCCATAAATACAACCTGATCGGCTACTTCTTGAGCAAACTGCATTTCATGAGTCACAATCACCATGGTTTGCCCTTGTTGCGCTAATTCACGCATGACTTGTAAGACTTCTTCAACTAATTCTGGATCTAAAGCACTGGTTGGTTCATCAAATAATAATAATTCAGGAGATAAGGCCATCGCACGCGCGATACCGATTCGCTGTTGTTGACCACCGGATAGCTGGATGGGATAGGCATGTTGTTTATCGCTTAATCCCACTTTAGCCAAATTTTCTAATGCCAGTTTGTGTGCTTGTTTTTTCGGAATTTTTTGTACCGTGCGTAATCCTTCCATAATATTTTCTAAAACGGTCAGATGCTCAAACAACTCGTAAGATTGAAAGACCATCGCGGTGTGTTGTGCAATTTCACGAGCTTGCTTTTTTCCCATTCTGGCAAAATCATATTGCACTTCCCCTAACTGATACAGTCCTTCATCGGGTTCTTCTAACACATTTAAACAACGTAAAAAGGTCGTTTTACCAGAGCCACTTGGTCCAATTATACAGACAACCTCACCTTCTTGAATTGTAAAATCGATATTTTTTAATACTTCTTGTTTGCCAAAACTTTTTTTCAAGGCTTTTACTTGTGCTTTAATCATTTGGTTTCCTCCTTATGAGAACACTTGATTGGCTGATTTTCCAGTCGTCAAGATCTCCATTGTATTACTCAGTGCCGTCCAAACGATCTCATCCACTGCGCGTTTCGTGTGATAGGCAATATGCGGGGTCATCATGACTTGAGGATGAATTGATAGCCGCTGATACCAAGGATTATCGGTATAATTACTGCGATACTCCTCTTCATCTTCTACTGTGTCTAAAATCACTGAGGCAAATGGCGCTGCCTTTAGCCACAACAGCATCGCCTTGGTATCAATGATCGCGCCTCTGGCTGTATTGACGAATACGACATCTTTTTTTAGTTGGGCAAATACTTGCTCATCAATCAAATGGTAACTCTCTTGTGTTTGGGGAAGATGTAAGGAAATGACGTCTGACTGCGTGATCAAGGTTTTAAACGAACAATACTCGATTCCCTCGTAAGTTCCAAACTGCTTACTCCTTGTGGTCGCAATCACTTTGGCTCCAAGTGCCTGGCAATTTTTTGCTACGACTTTCCCGATCCGCCCCATCCCAACTAATCCTATCGTGACTTCACTCATTTCCTTACCTGCTGGCATCTTATAGTGTTGGATAATTTGTGGTACGTTCCGTAATCCCATCAAAATCGCCATCACAGCATAATGACCTACAGAAGTTGGACTATATGCAGGCACGTTCGTAATCGTTAAGCCATATTTTTTTGCCCATTCAAAATTCACGCTTTCAACTCCTGTCGATTTGATCGCGATCGTTTGAATCTGATAAGCAGCCAAAATTCGATAGATTTCTTCTGACGTACGCATCACTTGGCTTGGAAACAAACATACACCTTGATGGTGCTTTGCTAGATGGACATTGACGGTATCGATCGCTTTATGAACGATCGTGACACGAATCTGATAGCGAAATGCCCATTGATGGATGGTACTTTCCTCTTCTGGCTGCACACCATAATAAATAATCCTCATTGGCTTCTCCTTTCTAAACGCTGACTGGTTGCATATATACACTTGCATCTATTAAAGCATTTTGTATGATACGGCAGCCTTGTTGGATTTCTTTAGGACTCGGTTTTGTAAAATTCAAGCGGAAATAACGATCATATCCTTTACCTGAAACACTCATGATATTGCCATGGATGACAGCTAATCCATGTGTTTCAAGATAATCATAAAAACGAAGTGGATCGACTTGTTCAGTCAGATGGCAACAAATAAAATACCCACCTGTTGGTTCAATAACGGTCAATAAGTCACTTGGACACGCTTGTAACCCACTCATCATCAATTTTGCTTGGCGTGCATAAAGTTGCTTTAATGTTTCTACATGCGCTTCAAATGCATAATATTGCATAAATTCAGCAAGCATGACTTGCCAATAAAAATTTGTGTGCGAATCTGTCGTTTGTTTGACTAGAACCAATTTATCAAAGATTGGTGTGGGTGCCACAATAAATCCTAGACGGGTACTTGGTGCTAAGATCTTTGAAAATGAGCCAGCGTAAATCACACGCTCCTCGTTATCCAAACTCTTTATTTTGGGAATCGCTTTTCCTGTATAAAGCAAATCGCCATATGGATCATCTTCTAAAATCAACACATCATATTGGCACGCCAGCGCATAGAGCGCTTGACGACGTTCTAACGGCATCGATGTTCCTAAAGGATTTTGAAAAGTTGGGATGACATAGATCAACTTGATTTTGTGTTCATGATCTTGTGCTAAGGTTTTTTCTAAATAAGCAAGATCCATCGATTGTTCCTCAACATCAAAAGGAATCGCTTTAGGAATTGCACCATAGCTTTTGATTGCATTGACAGCACCTGAAAAGGTTTGGGCTTCACACAACACAATATCACCTTCATTACATAATGTTTTGATAACCAAATCGATGGCTTGTGTCGAACCTGAAACGATCAAAGGATCTTCTTTTACTTGGATGTCGACCGTATTTCGCAAACGAGCAGCAATCAATTGGCGCAATCGGCTATCCCCTTCTGTAGCCCCGTATTGCAAAAAGGTTTCGGGATCGATTTTCGTATACAGTTTTTCTGATATTTTGCCTAAAGTCTCCATCGGAAACGCTTGAACCGATGGATAGCCATATGCAAACGAAATAAGTTGTGTATTTGTTTGACGTTTTTTTGCATTTTCACGTAATACAGATCCTGTTAATGTTTCAATACGGTTGGCAAATGAATAGTTCATATCGCTTCCTCCATTTCGTCTAAGGGTAATTGTTCTCTAAATTTCGCAATAAAGGCTTGTGTTCGTTCTTGTTTTGGATGATGGAAAAAGTGCTTGGGTGGCCCTTGTTCTACAATTTTACCGTGTTCCATAAATACGATATGATCGGCCACTTCATAAGCAAAACGCATTTCATGAGTCACAATGACCATTGTTTGCTTTTGTTTAGCGATCTCTTTCAAAACGAGCAAGACTTGTTGAACTAATTCGGGATCTAACGCGCTTGTCGGTTCATCAAATAACATGAGTTTTGGTGCTAAAGCCAACGCACGTGCGATCCCGATTCGTTGTTGCTGTCCTCCAGATAATGCACTAGGGTAAAATTGTGCACGTTCACGTAATCCTACCTGATCGAGCAATTCAGCTGCGCGGTTGAAAGCTTCCTCTTTGGTATAGCCTTGTGCTGCCATTAGTGGCAGTGCAATATTTTCTAAAGCATTTTGATTGCGAAATAAAGCATAATGTTGAAAAACCATCGCAGTCTGCTTTTGGTAGGCTACACGCACTTTTTTAGTTAATCGCGCGCTGTCGACTTGCATTTGATCTAGTTTGATCGTGCCTGATTCTGGTTGTTCTAAAAAATTCAAACAACGTAGAAAAGTCGTTTTCCCCGATCCACTTGGTCCTAGTAAGACAATGACATTCCCTTCTTCAATATCAAGATCAAGACCATCCAATACAACGTGTTTACGAAATGATTTTTTAAGTTGGCGAATTTCGATATAGCTCATCAAACAGTCCTCCTAAATTTTTTGTGTTGGATTTTCTCATAGCCTTTTGTCGCTTGTTCAATCACAAGACTCAAGCCCCAATACACGATCGCTACGGCAATATAGGCTTCTAAAAAACGATAATTTTGTTGAGCAGTGATTTTAGCTGCTGAAAACACATCGACTACACTAACCATAGAAGCTAATGCTGACGCTTTAATAATTTGGATAAATAAATTACTCAACATTGGAATCGCTGTTGGAAAGGCTTGGGGAAGCAAGACACGACGAATCATCTGACCTCTGCTCATCCCCAGTGAACGAGCAGCATCTAGTTGTCCTTTTTTAACACCTTGGAACACGCCACGGAAAATTTCACTACTATTAATCATCGCCATAAAGCTAAGGGCAAAAATCACGATTGTAATCAACGGAAAGTTTTTAAAACGTAAAGACCAATGCATGGATTGAGCCACATTATCAAATGTTTTAGAAGCAATTAGATAAACTCCTAAGATCAATAAAACGATTGGGATTCCTTTGAAGATGGGCATCGTCCATTGAAATAGCTGAGAAAAAAGCGGGATCTTTAAATAACGAATAAGTGCGATCCCAAGTCCCAATAAGCTACCAATCACTAAAGACGATCCAGACATCCACAACGTGATCCAAATATAACGACTCGCAACCAGCAGTGTTTGCAACATGATATCAATATGAAAACTCATTTTCATCCCTACTTTCTATTTACTGACATAATCTCCTTTAAGATACTTTTCAGATAAAGTTTTTAATGTCCCTTCTTTTTTCAACTCGGCTAAAGCGGTGTTGACCTTTTTGATGAATGCTGGATCAGTTTTTTTATTGAATAAAAGATAGGCATCCGAATTGTGGACTGGTTGATCGCCGATTTTTAGATTTGTATCGAAAGTGCGATTATAGTTATCGACTTGATATTTAGGTGCGAGCGTGGCATCCACTGCTCCTGAGGTTAGTGCTTGAACGATTTGCTCATTATTGTACTCACCATAAACGAGTGTAAACGCATCAGGATGTTCTTTTAGATAATTTTCAGCCATCGCTGCTTGATTGGTCGCTGTTGTCACATAGACTTTTTTCCCTTTCAAATCTTCAAATGTTTGGTAGGTTTCTTTTTTATCGGCATCATAGACGATATACGTATCCCATGTGACATATCCTACATCACCATAAACGAATTTTTCTTTTCGTTCGTCATTCATTTCATATTCATACGCAGCCATCGTGACCTTGTCACTTTCTAGATTCGACAGGGTCGTTGGAAAATCGGCGCCTTCAAAAACAAAAGTATACTCTGGTAATTTTTCTGCGATCGCTTTGACAACTGCGACATCATAGCCATCATACTCACCATTTTCATTCAAATAAGCATAAGGCAAGGCATCGTTTCCTGTTCCTACTTTAATCGTTTGATTCGCATCGGCTTTGGCTGTTTTACTTTCTGATTTACATCCAGCTAACGTTGCACTCAATCCAATTACTGCGACCGTCATCATGATCCATTTCAATTGTTTTTTCATATATTTTCTCCTTTATACCCTGTCGATAGGGAATTTTTTTTGAAAAATAAAATACGTGGTTTTGCCAATTGTACGGTTCGTTCGTATTGCACTGTTTTTTCTAATACTTGGAAAACTTGTTCGAGTACGATACTAAGTACGATAAAAATAATAGCCGCTCCAATATATCCTTCTAATGTATGATAAGTGACTGCTCCGATCGCTTTTGCCTTTCCGACTACATCGATCAAACCAATTGTAAAAGCTAATGAGGTATCTTGTAATAAGGCAATTGTCGTTGTCCCAAAAGAAGGAAGTGCGATTTTTAACATTTGAGGGAACAAAATTTTACGGTAAAATTGGTTCCGGGATAACCCACATGCAATGGCCGCTTCTTTTTGATGCTCCGGGATACTTAATATTGCTGCGCGAATCGTTTCCGATTGGAAGGCTGCAGTATTTAATCCATATGTGATGTAAATAAAAATCAGCTTATTCCAGTTGGAGATATCAAGTCCTGTCGCTTGTAAAAGTGCCGGAATCCCGTAATAGACGATATATAGTTGTACTAAGATCGGTGTTCCACGGATAAATGAAACAAATACGGTACTTATTTGTGCGAGTATAGGAACTTTTTCGATGCGGCTAAATGCAATCAGCGCACCTAGTACTAAACCGATCCCTGTAGCCATCAGTACGATTCCTAGTGTTACAGGTAGTGCACTTAAAATTTTGGGAAAATACTGAACGATTAATTGCGGTTGAAAAAATTGTGTCATAACAGATCCTCCTTTTGGTTGTCTCCTCTTTGGCTTGTTCCTACTTTAACTCATCTAATTTTAATTTAATACATTTTTTATCATCAAAATCTAATAATTAGGCAAAAGAATCCTTCTCAATATGAAAGCAAAAATGAAAACGCTCTTTTTAGACATAAAAAAAGCGCGGTCTTTTACAACCTAGCGCTCTCGTTCAGTCGAATACATGCTTGTGCTACTTTTTTTGAAGGCTAAATCGATCAATACATACAAAAAAGAGGCTGTGACCAACTTTTGTCACAGTCTCTTTTTGATTTAAACTTCTTTATAGATGTATTCTACTAATTCTTTAGTTTTTTCAAAACCCAAACATGGATCCGTGATCGATTGGCCAAAAGCTTGTTTTCCTGGTTCATTACGGCCATCTTCTAAATAGCTTTCAATCATCAATCCACGAACAGTCTTAGCGATTTTATCGTTCCATTTACGGCTCGAAAGAATTTCTTTGGTGATCCGAACTTGTTCTAAATATTGTTTACCCGAGTTGTCATGGTTTGTATCAACCATCACCATCGGATTATGGAAGGCTTCTTTTTCGTAAAGGTTCGCCGCTTGCAGTAAATCTTCATAATGATAGTTTGGAATCACTTTACCAAACTCATTGACGCCACCACGCAAGATCAAATGTGCAAGTGGATTGGCACTTGTCAATACTTCCATTCCATTATAGATAAATGATTGTTGGCGTTGTGCCGCGTGTAGCGCATTAAAAGCAATCGACAAATTTCCACTTGTTGGATTTTTCAAGCCGACTGGCGCATCGATTCCACTTGCTACAAAACGATGTTGTTGGTCTTCTACTGAACGCGCACCGACAGCATGATAACTCACTAGATCTGACACCACTTCAAAATTTTCTGGATACAACATTTCATCTGCTGTCGTTAATCCAGTTTCAGTCATTACACGACGGTGAATCTTACGTACAGAAACCAGTCCTTGGATCAAATCGACTTCTTCTTCGGGTGATTTTTGGTACAATAGACCTTTATAGCCATCCCCATTCGTTCGAGGTTTATTGGTGTAGACTCGTTGCACGATAAAGACCTTATCTTTGACTTGTTCTTGTAATTGTGACAAACGTTTCGCGTACTCCATCACTGCCAATTCATTATCTGCTGAACAAGGACCCATAACGAGTAAAAAGCGTGGATCGTCCCCTTTGATGATATTGGCTAATTCGATATCGCGTGCTTGTTTATAGGCAGTTTGTTCCGCCGTTAGGGTAGAAGTGTTTTTGACTAATTCTAAATTAATGCGACTACTTAATGCTTCAAAACTCATATTTTTCTTCCTTTCTTGATTACCAGTTCTAATGTCATTCAATTAAAGGGTATAAAAAAACGCCCTTAGCCTAATGCTAAGGGCGAAAGTTTATTCCGCGGTACCACCTTAATTGAAAACGATTCGTTTTCCACTCTGACTCTATGCAATTGTAACCTACTTTAATGTAATTCAATTTGTCAATTTCATCGATTCACAGCAACCATCGACTTTCTGATAGAGGGATTGACCAATCTACTCGGTTATTTCGGTAACGTCAAAACGTTATAGAGAATATACCATAAGCAATTTTTAGCGTCAATCTTTTTTCTACTATTTTTTGTTCTGTCAGTTTCTAGCTATTTTAGATTGAATGTTTGCTCACGAGCGCCAAAAACCGGTCATCTAAACCAATAGTCTAACTTCACTGATTTGTTCTCTGGCTCTATTTTTTTCGGATTCTTCGTTGTTCTTCTAGTAAAAAGGGTTTTGTATCCAATTTACTAGTGCCGTTATTTATCCCGCCATATCCACTGTCGACCATTGTCCCCCAGCCTTTTAACGGATTTTTTCCTTGTGCACGAAGCTGAGCATTTTTTTGTCTTAACATCGCTTTTTTACGCGCTTTACGCTCTGCACGTCTTTTCATGATCGTTTGCCAATCCATTAAAATCACTCCTTTTTTGTTTATTATACTCCATTTGATATCAAAAAAAGAGGATGTGACAAAAATTGATCACATCCTCTAAAAATCGAATAAATGGCTTATTTCTTAAAACTACTCACTTCTGTCACAGCTTCTTTTTCTTTATCGCATCTTACGCTCAAATCGTCGGTAATAATCGATACGTACAAGAATCAAAAAGATGATTCCCACTATTAAAGACACTCTTGTTTCAGGATTGATAAACATAAAGATCAACACGATCGCTAAAAATCCTAGCGTCAAATAATTACTATAAGGCGAAAATGGCATCTTAAACGGATGATCCTCCATCAAGTCTTGGTGTTGCTCTCTAAATTTGATCTGACTTAATAAGATAACGATCCAAGGAATCATTCCTGGAAGTACACTTGAACTATATACGACAATAAATAAATTATTGACACTTGGCAATACAAACGGTAGCAATTCATTTAAGACAAACCCAATCAAAATACCTGCAGACATTGTCACTACTGGAAACAATGGGACACCGTGAGCTGTTAATTTACTAAAGGATTTTGGCATTTCTCCACGCAAGCTCATACTATATAACATCCGACTTGAACTAAAAATCCCTGAATTACATCCGGATAAAGCAGCCGTTAATACGACAAAGTTGATCAGTCCGGCAGCAAATGTAATCCCGATTTTAGAAAAAATCTGGACAAAAGGTGAACCCAATGTGGTCAATTCATTCCATGGATAGACCGTCACAATGACAAAAATCGCACCGACATAAAAAACTAAAATTCGACCAACAGTTGATTTGATCGCTTTTGTAATCGTCGATTGAGGATTTTCTGCTTCTCCGGCTGTCATTCCGAGCAATTCAATCCCTTGATACGAAGACACGACGATCGATAAGGCAAAGAAAAAGCCTGTAAATCCACCAGTGAAAAAACCTCCATGTGCCCAAAGATTTGAAAATCCAATCGCACCATCACCAAAACCAAAGAAAATCAACCCAAAACCTGCAATGATCATTAAAATAATCGTGAAAACTTTGATAAATGAAAACCAAAATTCTAATTCACCAAAAAATTTTACAGAAATCAAATTGGCAAGTCCTAATGTCGCAATCGCGATAATCCCTGGGATATACGACGGCAAGTCTGGAAACCAAAATTTCATGTATTCTCCGACTGCAATAATTTCACTCATCCCAACAATTAAATACTCAAATACGTTACTCCATGCTGTAATATAGCCATATGGTTTACCTAAATAATTGCTTGCAAAATGAGAAAATGAACCAGAATTTGGCTGAATGTAGAGCATTTCACCTAACGCACGCATAATCAAATATAAAAACATTCCCGCTACTAGATACGCTAAAATAACGGATGGACCAGTCCAAGCGATCGTCGCTCCTGACCCCATAAATAAGCCAACTCCAATGGCTCCTCCCAATGCAATCATCTGTATCTGACGTGCACCGAGTTTTCTTTGTAAACGTTCCTTTTCCATAACGCACCCTCTCTATCTAAATGACTCCTCCCCATATTAGAGAATAATGTGAGTTTTTGCAATATTTTTTTCAGAAAACATTAAAAAAAGAGAAGAATCGGCTTCAATCAAGCATTCATCTCTCTTTACTTTCTCATATTTGTCTTTTTTTACAAAACAGTATAATTTCCCTCTGCTGTTTTACGGATCACGACTTCTTTTTGAATTGCTTGCGTATGATTTTCAGTATACACCAATACGTGATATTTTTCATTTTCAGCATCGGCTAACCATTGACTGACACGCGCATGTGCTTCTTTTTGTGTCTCTTTAATCGCGTCTGCATTTTCTACTAATTTATCAACATACAAAACAATGGTATGTTGCTCTTGTTGAATCACTAAAAAAGGACGTAACCCTAATTCCATAGTAGCCTTTATAACTTCTTGCTCTTTTTTATGAGGATTCCATGAACCATTTTCATAACAATAAATCGTATTGTTCTCGATTGTTTCATTCGCGATTTCAGCTGGGATATCTAAACATTCAAAAATCCCGCGGATCAGCACGTCATTTTGTCGTTCTTGCATAGGATCGTTCCCTTCTTTCTTATTATGTGTATCATACTTGAAAGCCTTGTTTCACGCAAATAAAAGCTAGTTTTCTTCTTGTTTCAACATATCAACATGCAAGATATCATCTTCTAGATAAGGTTTTGAGATCGTTTGAAAACCAAAACTTGCATAAAACGATTCCAAGTAAGCTTGTGCTTGTAAATAAATCGTTTGTTGTTGATATTCCTTTGTCAAATAGCGTACACCTTCAGCGAATAATATGCGGCCTAATCCGGTTTTTCGATGCGATGTTGCGACTACAACACGGCCAATCGATGCTTGAGGATATTTCACTCCAGCTAAAAATAAGCGACTGTAGGCACAAATTTGTTGTCCATCTAAACAAAACAGATGCAATGCTTGCTCGTCCCATCCATCCGCATCTTGATAGATACATGCTTGCTCGATCACAAATACTTCTTGTCTTAGTTGCATGATGCTATAGAGTTCTTTAGGAGTTAATGTTGAAAATGATTTGATTTTCCAGGTTAAAGCCATAACTACGTTCCTCATTTCATTTATTTACATCTAGCTTTTTCATTTTAGAACCGATAAAATGGACTAGAATGTTTATTATGTTAGGAGTGTCTTGATGAATCGACTATCGATACACGAAAATCGCAAGCTTTATCTGACGATTTTTTTGATTTTCTTAGGTTTTTTAGGCTTTCATTTTATGATCCCTTTGACCCATGCAAAAGACGATTTGGTCTTATTTTTTGAACCGTTACACACACAGTACCACGGAAATTATAGTACTTTTTTAACACATCGGTATCATACGTGGAGCTCACGATTGGTGATCGAAACGTTTACGCTTTATAGTGTCACACATTTTTGGTTTTGGCGTCTTCTTGATGCGTTGATGATGACGATCGCAAGTATTCTGCCTGCTTTTTTTATACGTCGATCGCCTCGTATACTCGATTTATGTTGTTCAACGGCGCTATTTTTATGTATCCCTTTGACTTTATTTTATGATACAGGTTGGATTGCGACAAGCACGAATTACCTTTGGGTCTACGCATGCGCTTTACTCGCAAGTTACAGTGTTTGGCAGATCGCACAACATCAAGTCAAACTTCCTTTATATCTAATCGGTTTAGTAACCAGTATTTATGCCACGAATCATGAACAAATGTTACCACTATTTGGAACTTATCTTGTCTTGATAATCGCATACTTGCTTTATCGCTCAGATCTTGCTGTCATGCAAGTTTTACCTTTTTTAGGCATCACATTGATCAATTTGATCGTGATCCTACTCGCTCCAGGAAATCAAGTCCGGTATGCTTCAGAAGTGACACAATGGTTTGCGGACTACGAAAGCTTAAGTCTCTTTCGCAAGTTAGAAATAGGATTTTCTTCTACTATTCGTCATTTGTTTTTTGATCAGTTGGCCTTACCTGTGTTGTTGTTGATTATATTGTTGATTTGTTTAATGGTGAAGAAAACGCTCAAACCAATCGACCTTATTGGATCTGTCGTGCCATTGGGCTTAAGTTTAGCATTGGCGTACAATCTATTTCAAATCGTACCTGAAACGTTCCGCACCTTTTTTTATGCTCAATTCAATCAATATGGGACAACATTTCAATTTAAACACCCCACTACATGGATCCCAGATTTAATCTTATTCCTTGTTGTAATCGGTGTACTGTTTAGTTTTCATCGCCTTATGATCACTACAGGGCAAAAATGGCTATTTAGCTTGCTATTTAGTGCTGCCATCGTCGTGCGCATGATTTTAGCATTTTCACCTACAATTTGGGCATCCTCTGGTCGAACGTATCTCTTCACCTTAGGGTTGATCAGCTTATTGAGCTTAGCTTTACTTAAAAAAATCGACAATCATAAGATAAAGATTACACTTTCCTGTAGTCTAATAGGCATCGGTAGTTTACTATTTCTATCGAATGTATATATCCTGTTTGCTAGTGTGTAATCTCCAAGAATCGAATCCTAAATAACACACACTTGCTACTTCTATAGTTTTAGAAGTAGCAAGTGTGTGTTTACGTTAAGATCTATGAATCGTTTTAGCTCTTCTTTAAAGCTATGGCTGATGATAATTGCGGTTTGATTTGGTGTGGTTAGTACGATTTCTTCAATCGCTTTGGCTGTTTTAGCATCTAGATTGGCCGTTCCTTCATCAAAAATCAAAATATCCTTATGATGATAAAATGCTCGTGCAATCGCGATTCGTTGCAATTGTCCATCAGACAACCGTAAATGATCACTATCTAGTTCGGTATCGCTTTTTTGCGGTAAGGTAGCAATAAGTTCATTCAAATGACTATTTTCTAGTACTTGATCAAATCGTATTTGATCAAACGGAAGAGCTAAGCAGATATTTTCTTTGATGGTTCCATTTAAAATAAATGTTTGTTGAGACATCAACGCCACTGATTGTAACACGTCAACTGTGCTTAATTTCACATATTCTGTTCCATCAAATTGTAAAGATCCTTTATAATGCTTCAAACTTCGGGTCAATAGTTGGATCAATGTTGTTTTTCCAGAACCGCTTTCGCCTTCGATTAGGTATTTTTTGTTTTTTTCAAAATGCATATCGGGAAAAGAGACCTGTTTATTTGGATAAACATATTCAAGTTGAACTGCGCGAATCTCTTTTGTAAATATTCGTGGTCTATTTATTTTTGTATCGTTTGTAATTGATTCAAATTTATTTAAAATTGCTTGTGTACTCAAAATACTTGCATTGGTTTCACTCAATTCACTGATTGCTGAGAAAAATTGATTTGCTAGATTGCCCACAGCTAAAATGACTCCAAACCCTAGTTGACCCTGATAGGCCAGATAACCTACTAAACCAATCAAACAAAATTGACTTAAAATATTCTCCAAAGCAATCATTACCGTCACTAAATTCGTTACTTTAGTGTATGCCAATTTTACATGTTTCATGTTTAAGGAATTGACTTGATTTTTTCGTTGAATAAATCAAAAATCCCCATAATCAAATTGGTAGTATCTTTAGTAATTAATTTATTTTGTTTTGAAACGTTCTGCGTTACTTCAATTAATTGTTTTTTATATACGATTGGAATCACTAAAAAAAGCAATGAAAAGAAAAACGTAGCAAGTACTAATCAATAACTATAATAAAATAAAGCAATGCTGGAAGAAATAGCAGCCATGATCGAACCGATTAACACAAATACACTGGAAATACCTGTTTCAATGGTCAAAATATCTGTTGTAGCTAAATTTATATAATAGGCTTTTTTCACTTCACCTTCAGATTGTTCAGTGGTCTGATATGCTTTGGTCAGCGCTTGTTCACGAAGATACTCGGCACTATCTTGAATAATTTTTTGCTTTAAAAAGGCGGCACAATAAGAGCTGCTCAACGTGATCACTCACATCAAAATAACCCAACCTATTTGAATGAAGAAAGACTGTAATTCTTTAGCAATCAAGTCATTAATGGCTAGAGCGAGAATCAACGCAGCTAGCGTCTGTGTAATTGCTTGAAGGCCAATCAACAGTACCGTTATCGTAGTCTTTATTTTTTGTAACAGGAATAGCTGTCTTAGTTTCATTTCACAACCTCGCTTTTTATGAAATTTTAATTAAAATTAAATTGAATAAATCATAACACAACCAAAACAATAAAAAAACTGCTTCCAAATTGGAGGCAGCTTTTTGTTGTTTAACGAATCCCTAAAGCAATTCGAGCATAACGGCTCATTCTATCGGTCGTCCACGCTGGATACCAGACTAATTTGACTTCGATTTTATTGACTTCATCGACTTCTGCTAATGCATCGTGGATATTTTCAGTTAATACATCTGCTAATGGACAGCCCATTGTGGTTAACGTCATCTTGATGACTGTATCTCCTGTATCTTTAGCAAAATCGACTTCATACACTAATCCTAAATTGACGATGTCGATGCCAAGCTCTGGATCGATAACCGTCTCTAGAGCCATTAAAATACGCTCTTTGATTTCTTCTAATTCTTCGTCTACCACGATATCTTCTGGTTCTTGACTCATGTCGTATCCCCCTGTCCTCTATTTAGACAAATGATACTTGTTTTTTTACAATTTGTAAATTGCTTATCGTCGATTTCTTTTTAATTCTGGAAAAGCTCCGGTTGCTTTAAAAATCCGTTGTTCATCATCTGTTGCAAATCGTCCCATAATCGATTGCGTCGGCAAAATATTGATAAATGCATTTTCATCGATTTCTAAAACAGCTTGTTCCAAATCATATAATTCATAACGCGTGATCACCATCATGATCGTTTGGCTATTAATCCCAGAGTATCCACCAATGGAAGGGAGAAGCGTCATACCGCGAAAGACATGTTTTGAAATATTCTTTCCCACTTGATCCGCATGGCGTGTCGTGATCATCGCCGTTACTTTTTGATGACTCGTATGAATCGCATCGACTACACGACTCATGGAATAGATCGAAATGATCGTATATAGCGCACTTTCCCATGAAAATAAAAATCCTGCAATCAAGACGATGATCCCATTTAATAGCAACATATAGCTGCCAACTGTCTTTCCGGTAATTTTAGAAAAAACTAAAGACAAAATATCCATACCGCCAGTCGTAAATCCCATTTTTAATGAGAATCCTGCACCAATCCCGATTAAAACGCCTCCAACTAACGCATTCAGTAAAATATTATCAGTCACTTGTCCTTCCGGTAACACAATCGTAAATACTGAAATTAGTACCACATTGATAAAACTTAAAAAAGTAGAACTGCCACCTAATTTAATAAATCCTAAAATAAAGATGGGAATATTCAAAATCAAAATAAAGAGTCCGATACTTAACGAAATCCCTAAATATTGTTGAGCTAATCCGACAATAATCTGGGCCAATCCATTCATACCCGCTGAAAACACGTGTGCTGGATTCAAAAAGAAATTGATACTCAATGCTCCAGCGATTCCTGTAAAGACTAGGACAACTATTTTCTTGATTTGCTCCAAATCAAACGTTCCTTTTTTTTGTGCCACGTTTTGTACACTCCCTCACCCATATAGTTTGCTTTCAAAGCATAGCAGTTTTTCAAACAAAAGGTAACGAGAAGATCATTTTGGTTAGGATTTTTTTAGGATTTGGACAGGTATTTCACATTATTTGCGTTTGATATAGTCGATAAACAACTGTTTAAGTTGCGTGATAAATTGTTGGAACAACTGGGTATCGACCCCTAATTTTTGATAATTTTCTAAAATCGAATGCAATTCGAACCACAAGTAACCACTATAAAACATATACAACATCCCAATTCCAACTTTCATGGGGATCACTAATGCTAATGGCAGAAAAAACAATAACAAACATAAACTGGCCATTTTTCGAATCAGGCCGTTGATTCCTTGTTTAGAAGTAAATGTTCGCGTGTAGCGTGCAGCCAATACACCACTAATAAAATCAAGTGTCATCGCCAGACCAATCATGGCTAAAATATACAAAACCTTTGCTTGTCGTAATTCATGGATATACTCGATCATCTTGTTTCCCTCCTTTACCTTATAAACGAAAGAAACAGAAAAAATGTCAAAAAAAACACACAAGATTTTTTCTTATGTGTTAGGTACTATATTGAATTTCATATATCGTGCCATTTTCATCCGTCACTTTTGTATCACTCTCATCGACGAATTGGAATTTTTGTTCAAAATCAGGTTGGGCACGTAAAATAAAGTAGGTTGGATGCAGTTCGACTGTCGTTTGGGTAAACTTTTGTTCATAAACTTTATACGGATCATCTTCATAGATCAAACCAGGAAAACTACGTTTGAAATCTTGTTTGACTTGTTCTAATTTTTTTTGTTCGATCACGACTGCATTTGCACGTATCTTACTCGTATCAAGTGTTGGAACGTATTGTTTGACGATCGTCAGTTGGTCTTTGACCACGTCGTACACTCCTTGACTTTGAGGAAAGAGTTGACTGTCCTTTTGTAACAACAAGAAATTTTGTTGCGTCGTTAAATTTTCTTTCGTGGGTAAAACTTCTTTGACAGGTTGCGTGACAAATTCAGATTCTACGGTTTGCTGACAACCAGAAAGCCCGATCACAAGGAGACCTAATGCGCCAATCATGAATTGTTTTTTCATTTGTGTTTTCATCAGTTCTCCCTCCTTTTTTCATATCATAGCGCATCTGTACGGCCAACACTTTTTTTTGTGAGATTTTTTAGTCTTTTCTTAGTGAATTTTTGCTATTTTATCGCTATTTTAAAAAAAGGGGCGATCCTTTGTTTGTCTCCACTTTTACGTTATACTAGATGTAAGCTGATTAAAGGAGGATACGCGATGAAAATTACGCGTTTTATTACTGGAGCAGCACAAGAAAACTGCTACCTTTTAGAACAGAATGGTGCTTCTCTGATCATTGATCCGGGTGCTGAAGCAAATACACTGATCCAAGCGATCAAGCACACTCAAACAAAGCTATTGGCGATTTTACTAACACATACTCACTATGATCATATCGGTGCTGTGACGCAGGTCAGAGAAACCTTTGACGTTCCGGTTTATGTCAGTGAACTCGAACAAGATTGGCTACAAGATCCAATCAAAAATCTTTCTGGACGCCATCCTGAAATGGACGATTTGATTTTAGCGCCAGCAGAATATGAGTTTGAATTATTTACCCCATATATGATCGGACCATTTGAATTTACGGTCGTACCCACACCCGGACACTCTATGGGAAGTGTGAGCTTTATCTTTGATGAAGTTGTTTTTTGTGGTGATGCTTTATTTAAAGGCAGTATTGGTCGCACGGATCTATACTCAGGAAATCTTGAACAATTGTTGACAAGTATTACCACACAGCTCTTTACCTTACCCGATAACACGATCGCGCTCTCAGGACATGGGGAGCAGACAACGATTGGCGATGAGAAACAAACGAATCCATTTTTCACTGAATAAAAGGAGGAATTTATCATGGCAAAAACAGAACTTTATGTCGTTCGACATGGAAAAACAATGTTCAATACAATTCAAAGAGTCCAAGGTTGGTGCGATACTCCCTTAACAAAGTCTGGAATCGAAGACGTCCATTATTTGGGTCTTGGACTAAAAGATACACCGTTTGTTGAGGCCGTTTCTAGTGATAGTGGACGTGCAATCGAAACGATGCGTCTCATCCTAGGTGAACACCCTGGTGCTCAAAAGTTAGATTACCGTGTCGATCCAAGAATTCGCGAATGGTGTTTTGGCTCATTAGAAGGTGGTTATGATGCTGAAATGTGGGGCGTCATTCCCAGAATTTTAAATTTTCCTGATTACGACGACATGATTGCTAAAAAAGTTTCGTTTAAAGAAATTTGCGAAGCAATCTATGATGTCGATACAGCGAATTGGGCAGAAACCTATGATACCTTGAGCCACCGTGTACGAACAGGATTTGAAGATATCGCACACCGTGTGGAAAAAAATGGCGGCGGAAAAGCCCTTGTTGTCTCTCATGGATTAACGATTTCCTTTTTGATGCATCTGATCAATGATGAAAACAACGTCAGAGTCGATATCCAAAATGGTTCAGTCACACGCTTGGTATTTGAAAACGGTCAATTTACGATCGAAGAATTTGCAACTACTAAATTTATCGAACAAGGTAAAGAAATTTCACGTACCTTATTACAATCTTAATTATTTTGCGAAAAATTGTAGCCTTATGCCGCCGGAATAGGCAATAGGCTACAATTTTTCTTTTTTTCTGAATGTAAACAAGGTATACTGAAAAAGGTGAAATTTTTTTGAAAGGAATGAACTATTTGTTTATTGAAAACTTTATTAAAGCCATTATTTTTGGGATCATCGAAGGGATTACCGAATGGTTGCCGATCAGTAGTACGGGACATTTGATTTTAGCAGATGAATTCTTGAAAATCCAAGAATCTGAGGCATTCATGACCATGTTTAATGTCGTGATTCAATTGGGTGCGATTTTAGCTGTCGTTGTGTTGTATTTTACAAAGTTAAATCCGTTCGCGCCAAGCAAATCACTAGAAGAAAAACGCGACACATGGAGTTTATGGTTTAAAGTGATTTTTGCCATTCTTCCATCTGCTGTTATCGGTCTCTTTTTAGATGACTGGTTAGATGCGACGTTTTATAACTTCATTTCGGTAGCAATCGTCTTGATCGTTTACGGAATCGCCTTTATCGTAGTAGAACGCAATAAACGTGGCGTGGAACCAAAAATCGGTAGTTTAAATCAAATCAGTTATCGATTTGCCTTCTTAGTAGGAATGTTCCAAGTACTGGCGTTAATTCCTGGAACTTCTCGTTCTGGTTCAACGATCCTTGGGGGAATCATTTTAGGTGGTTCACGTTTTGTTTCTGCGGAATTCTCGTTCTTCTTAGGGATTCCTACGATGTTCGGCGCAAGTTTACTTAAGATGTATAAATTCTTCCATGCGGGAAATACCTTTGGAACAGAAAGCTTGATCATCTTATTGACAGGTACGATCGTTTCATTCATCGTCTCTGTTCTCGCAATCAAATTCTTGATGTCTTACATCAAAAAACATGATTTTACAGTATTCGGTTGGTACCGTATCGTTTTAGGGGTTATCTTGATCGGTTACTGGTGGATGAGTAAATAATTAGTGGGAAAGCAGAACCTCTGCTTTCTTTTTTTGTGTTAAGTAAACATTCTTTACAACTTTTAATTGCAATCACGTCTATCATTAGGTATAATGACTAGTGTTGATTTATACGTTTTTCGTATTCGTATAAGAAATTTTTTTGGAGGTGAAAAATATGCCAAACATTGAATCTGCTATCAAACGCGTACGTACTAGCGAAACTGCTAACGCGAAAAATTCTTCACAATTAAGCGCAATGCGTACTGCGATCAAAAAATTTGACGAAGCTGTAGCTGCTGGATCTGATAACGTTAACGCGTTATTCAAAGATGCTGTAAAAGCTATCGACATGGCTGAAACTAAAGGATTAATCCACAAAAACAAAGCTAGTCGTGACAAATCTCGCCTAAACAAAAAAATCGCGAAATAAGTCTAAAAAAAGAAGCCTCTAGAGGCTTCTTTTTTTATGCTGTTTGACGTGTTGTCTTTAAAATAAATAATTCAAATAAATATTCTTTGACCATTTGACCTGTTTTCATTTGATAGTCATTTTCTACTAATTCGTCATACAACGTCATTAATTCACGTGTTGTATATTTTTTGACTTGTTGCATGGCAAGTTTTACGCGATAAGGATGTGCTTTGACTTGTTGGGCGATCGCCCCTTGTTGCATCCCTTTTTTCATCAGCAGTGCTACTTGAAGATACAATCGTACTTGACCGATTAAGATCGCATTGATTTTGATCGTTTCTTCTCCTTGCAACACTAACTCGCGATATTGTCGAATCGCTTGTTCTGTTTTCCCTTGCAAGATACCTTGTGTTAAGTCAAAAACATTATTTTCTAGACTCTTAGGAATTAGCTGAACGACAGCTTGGTAATCGATCGTTTTTGTTTGATTTGCATAGACGATCAGTTTATCCAATTCACGCATGATCTTGCTTAGATTCAATTCAGTTGCTTCTAATAAATAGTTTAACGCTTGGGCGTTTATATCGACTTTAGCTTCTTTGACTCGCGCTTGCACCATTTTTTTGACTTCTTGATCACTTGGTGGTTTTACATCTAATACCACACTAGTTTTCTTTAATAGTTTCGTGATTTTTTTACGCTCGTCTAATTTTTCGTAATTGGCAAAAAAAACTAAAACCGTTGAAGGAACTGGATCATTTAGATAGGCTATGAAGCGTTCGATATTTTGCTCCGGCGCACCATTACGTTTTTCTGAAGTTAAAAAATAAGGTTGTTCCACAAAAATCAATCGTTCATCGCCAAAAAATGGTAAGGTCTCCGCTTCATCGATCAAGGTATCTAGTGTCTGTGTATCCATGTCGATATGACTAAAATTCAAATGATTCTCATCCATCTTTAAACGATCAAAAAAAGCTTGTCTAATAAACTGCTGAAAATATTCCTCGTTGCCTTCGACCAAATAACATGGTGCTAAAGGATCTGTCTCGATTGGTTTGATTAATTGTTTTATCGTCATATACCCTCCTACTATCATCCTTATGTTATCATGGAATTCCCATGAATTCTAGTCATCTAATCCTTGAATTTGCTTTACGAACGATCCAAAACTGCGGTATTGGATCATACCACGTTGATCCGTGCGTAACGTTTTGATTTCTTCTTGATCCAAAACATGAAGTGTTTCTTGGTGTGGATGATGGTAGCGATTGTTTCTTCCCACTGAGATGATTGCGATTTTCGGCTGGATCGCTGTGACAAATGTTGGATCAGTCGAGGTTTTACTCCCGTGATGTCCTACTTTCAACAAATCGACAGATAAGCTAGGATAACGCTTCAGTAAATCAAGCTCACCACTTTTTTCTAAATCACCTGTCAGTAAAACGCGTTGTTTGGCAATCGTAGTATACAGCACTAATGAATCATTATTTTCTCCTTTACTTAATTGTAGAGGGGATAATACGTGGATAGTGAAACGCTCTCCTATAACTTGATCGACTGTTAACAGCTCGACACGTTGACGAGGAAACGCTCTTAGTAAGCGCTTGATATTCGGATGGTCTTGACTCCCCTTTGCAAGAAAGAGCGTCTGCACATGAAACTGGCTCAAAAGACTTGCAGCATCTCCCATGTGATCTGTATCTCCATGCGTCAAAAAAAGACCGGTAATCGTATGGATTCCTTCTCCTTTTAAATACGGAATGACCGAATAAGTAGCATTCACTTTAGGTTTTGTTTGTTTCCAAGCTTCCGTTTGAAAACTTAGCCTACCACCCGTATCGATCAAATAGATCTCACGGTTTCCTCGACTTTGGATCACCGTTGTGTCCCCTTGTCCGACATCTAAAAAAGTGATTTTTTCAAATGGATGAATCGACGTTACGATCAAAGGAACGCCTGCACTTGCTAGTAAAAATAAAAAAATTCGTTTTTTAGTGATCGCCCATAAAGCAGCTATTGTACAACTAATCGCCCAAAATATAGGCAGCGCTCCAGCATACCACTTTAAAAAAGGAAAACATGTGATCAACCAATCGACCACTTGTAAACTGCTTGTGAGTCCATAGGCTAAAGGATGACTGATCGGTTCGATACTAGCAATCAGAAACAGTAAGACTGCACTAGGTAACAAAAACAATTCAAAATAAGGAACTAAAAAAAATGTCCATATTCCACTTGCAATAGGCCAATCGTAAAATTGATACAGCAACATTGGAATACTTAATATCGGGAATAGATAGGCAGCATAGAGTCTCGCTTTGATCGTCGTAGCTGAAGGGCGTAAAAATAATAAGAAAAATGAGAATAAAAAAGACAATTGTGCGGAAAGTTGCTGTAATGCTTGTGGTTCGATGACTAAGCAAATCATTAAGACTAACGCATAACGATCGGTTGCACTAAACTTTAGAGGGAACTCTTTCACGAACCAGTAGCTTAGATAAGCCAATACCGCGCGAAGGATACTGATCGAGCCACCAAATAAGCCGGTAAGCACCACGCTAGCTAGTAAAAAAAACGGCAATTGACTTTTGGCAGTAAACCCCAAACGGCGAAAGAAAAAATCTAACCATCCCAGAAAAAAATAAACATGCAAGCCCGAAATACTAAATAAATGCAATAACCCATTTTGAGTAAACGTAGTCAAAAACTCATAATATTCACTTTGACGATAATTAAACAATAATCCGTTGAGCCAAAGAGCCGTTGTATTTGGTAAATGTTTTTCAGTATGAAAAATCGCGCGCATCCGTAAATAATGTAAAGGAAACGTCCAGCGATCAAGTGCTCTTTCAGCAGTAATCTGGTCAATTTGCACAACACCTTGATAATGTTCGCTCTTTAAATACGCGAAGTAATCAAAGCTATGCTGATTCGTACTTGGCATGATCGAAGTAAATGCTCCTGTAAATGTCAATTCAAGATAGCGTGTGTTGCGATCTTGCCAAAGCATTTTTTCCTTTTTCGTTTTCAGACGATAACGAAATTTAGTTTTATGCGTAGACAATTCGCCATCAAACATGACTTGGTCACCAGAAAGAGCGATGGTATCCGGATAGATGCTAAGCTGACCAGAAACAGGGATATCTTGTTTGATAGTAACTTGAGTCATATGATACCGTATTAAAAATAAAGTGACGAGTGCGACTGTAATCAAGATCAATCCCCACTGTCTACGATACAGTAACAAGATCAAAAAGAAGATACAAAGTAATCCGGTGAAAAAGAAGGATGAAATGAGGGTAAAAAAACAGCAGGTCGCCAAACCTACAGGCAAGAAGAAGAAGTTTTTATACTTCATCTTCTCGACTTTCTGAAGGAATAAAAGATAATTTCGCAAAATATTGTGGATCGAGTACGACTTGATGGACTTTCGCGCCGACTTTTTCGATCAGCTCTAATGCATATGGATCATTTCGATAGTTGTTCAAATAATGAATCGTTGTGATCCCAGCTTGTAAAATCGATTTTGTACATTGTAGACACGGAAAATGAGTTACATAGATCTCTGCACCATTCGTCGATACCCCTAGTTTTGCACATTGCAACAACGCATTCATCTCTGCATGGATCGTTCGAATACAATGATTATCTACCACATAACAACCGTGATCGATACAATGATCATCGCCACTAACCGAACCGTTATACCCACCTGCAATGATCCGTTTATCTTTGACTAGTGTTGCGCCTACTTCTAAACGTGTACATGTACTACGTAATGAAAGTAAAGAGGCCTGCGCCATAAAATATTGATCCCAAGGAATTCGTTTGGTCATCTCTTGTCTCCTTTCGTTCATTTTAGTTGACTTTACTCTATTGTAATCGAGTCTTTTAATTTTTCAACTGTCTTTTCACCAAATCCATCAACTTCTTTTAATTCTTCGATTTGTTTGAATGTGCCTTTTTGTGTTCGGTAATCGATGATAGCCTGTGCTTTTTTCTCGCCGATTCCATTTAGCGTCATCAAGGTACTAGCATCTGCAGTATTGATATTGATTTTTTCGGTTGCTTGTATTGCTTGTCCTGTACTTTGTTGCTGGCTAGACCATGTATCACTGACCTGTTCACCTACTGTTGGCACATAGATCACAGCTTGATCACTTACTTTTTGAGCTAAATTGATCGCACGTATTTCGGCTTGCCCGGTCATTCCACCAGCTAATTGGATGATATCTTTGACTCGAGCACTTGGATGGATCGTGTAGACTCCAGGATGTTTGACTGCACCTTTTACATCGACATAGATCTCACTTGTACTTGAATCACTCGATTTCGTCGACTCGCTTTGTTTTGTCATTTCGGTACTTTTCAACACCTCACTTGAAACAGCAGTCGTTTTTGGTGTGAGGACCCAATAGATCGTCACGCTAACTAGACTTAAGATAACTAAAAAAACAAGTATCCCTGATGGCCATTTATACTTCATAACTAGCGCGCGAATCTTTTGGTAGATAGATGACTCGATTGGCATAGCTCTCCCTCCTTACTCCTCTATAAATACGCAAAAAAACTAGTTCGTACAAAACGAACTAGTTATAGGTTAAAGAATATCGAGTAATGCATCCACATTTTGTGTAGCAGAAACATCTTTTAGCAATTGATCTTGATCATAAAATATAGTTTGAATCCCAGCTGCTTTTCCGGCATCGATATCCATAAAACGATCCCCGATCATCACAGCTTGTTCTTTCTCCATATTGTATGTATCAATCAAATATAACAATGAATCAGGCGCTGGTTTACGCGGGAAAGGGCGTTCTGATCCAATGATCTCCACGAAATGAGCAGACAAGCCATACTCATCAAGTAATTGCTTCGTCCCCGGTGTATCACGATGTGTCAAAATATAATTTTTTCCACCTTCAGCGATGACTTTTTCTAAAATTTCCTTTGCACCAGCAAACGGCGCGGGCTCACGTTGATCTTTGGCTTCAAATTTTTTAAAGATTCGTGTAAATCCAGCAAAATCCAGATCGTATTTTTCGGCAATCGCTTTTGATGATTGCGATTTTAATAAATAATAAATTTCTTTTTCATCGGCATGGATACCATACGCGTGTAACGTATCCATAAATCCTTTTAAAATAATGGGATAGGTATCAAAAAGTGTCCCATCAAAATCCCAGATATAATGTGTATACTTCATCTTCACCCTACCTTTTTTGATTCTGTTCTATTGTAGCGGAAAGTTGTAAAAAAAACAAATTGCTCAATTTAGACTTTCTATCACATCGATTATCGTTTAAAATAATAAGATAAGTATTTTAGATTGGAGTTTTTCTACGTGATGAAAAAAAACTGGCGCAAATGGCTACATCTCTTTTTACAGATCCTACCATTACTTGGTGTAGCTGCTTTGATCGGAATTGTCGTCTATGGCATCCACTTAGGGATTTTTAAATCCACTAAAACATTACAAACCTTTATTGAACAATTTGGTCATTTAGGAATTTTATTTTTCATCATCTTAGAAATCGTTCAAGTCATCGTACCGATCTTGCCTGGTGGGATCTCGACTGTCGCTGGGATGTTGCTTTTTGGTACGATCGAAGGGCTGATTTACAGCTATATTGGCTTGATCATTGGTGAAATCATCGCGTATTACTTAGTCAAACATTACGGTCACGCCTTTGTCAAAATGGTCTTGTCGAAAAAAAACTATGAACGTTTCGAAGCATCGATTGCAAAACATCATAAAAATATCAAACGATTTATGATTCTGACCTTCTTGATCCCCTTTGCGCCAGATGATATCGCTTGTTTTATCGCTGGGATCTCAAGAATGAAATTTAAAGATTATTTGATTATTATTTTGACCTTAAAACCGATCTCAATTGCAATCTATGGCTTTATTTTACTCAAGTTCGTCAATATTTTTCTATTTTAAAAGAGAGGCTGTGACAGAAGTGGGCAGCTCCAGGAAATAAGCCAAATAATTACCGAAATAGGTAAACCTATTATCGGAATTATTTGGCTTATTTCTTAAGGAGCTACTTCTGGAACGCCGTTTCTTCTATTTTATAAGAGGCTGTGACATCTGTCACAGCCTTTTTTTAGTTTTTAAAGGAATGAATCGGTGCTGGGATTCGTCCACCACGCATGATAAAATCACTTGACTGTGCCGGATTGGTTTTCATCACAGGAGCCGTTCCTAATAATCCACCAAATTCTACCATGTCACCGACTTTGGTATCTTTAGCTGGAATCAAACGGACTGCCGTCGTTTTATGGTTGATGACTCCGATCGCTGCTTCATCAGCGATCATCGCCGCAATCGTTGTGGCACTGGTTTCACCTGGGATCGCAATCATATCTAATCCTACAGAACAGATCGCCGTCATCGCTTCTAATTTTTCAAGATTCAACAATCCATTTTGGACCGCTTTGATCATCCCCGCATCTTCAGAAACCGGAATAAACGCACCGGATAACCCTCCCACGTGGTTACACGCCATCACGCCACCTTTTTTCACAGCATCGTTTAATAACGCTAACGCAGCTGTCGTTCCATGTGTACCCACAGATTCTAGACCCATTTCTTCTAAGATCAATGCCACACTATCGCCCACAGCTGGTGTCGGTGCAAGAGATAGATCGACGATCCCAAACGGAACGTCTAATCGCTCAGAGGCCACCCGTCCGACCAATTGCCCCATACGTGTGATTTTAAAGGCAGTTTGTTTGACCGTTTCTGCGACGACATCAAACGATTGTCCTTTGACTTTTTCTAATGCTCGTTTCACTACACCAGGACCACTGACGCCGACATTGATCACACAATCCGCTTCAGCGACACCATGGAACGCACCTGCCATAAACGGATTGTCTTCGACAGCGTTGGCAAACACGACTAATTTCGCACAGCCCATATCAGATGTATCTGCCGTTTTTTTGATGATCTCTCCCATCAATTTCACAGCATCCATATTAATACCAGCTTTTGTTGAGCCAATATTGACTGATGAACAAACAAAATCGGTTTGCGCTAACGCTTCAGGGATCGATTCGATCAACGGGAGATCGCCGGCTTGATAACCCTTTTCTACTAAAGCGCTATAACCTCCGATAAAGTTTACTCCTACAGCTTTGGCTGCACGATCAAGCGCTTTGGCAAATTTCACGCATTCTTTAGCATCTACATGACTGGCTGCTGCAATTAGCGCAATCGGTGTTACCGAGATCCGCTTATTGATGATCGGAATCCCATATTCCATTTCGATGGCTTCCCCAACAGCGACGAGGTCTTTTGCTTTTGTGGTAATTTTCTGATAAATCTTCTCGCATGCTACATCGACATCCGCATCGATACAATCGAGTAAAGAGATCCCCATCGTAATCGTCCGGATATCTAAATTTTCTTCTTCGACCATGCGAATCGTTTCTAATATTTGATTGCTCTCCATGATTCTCTCCTGTCTAGTTCTTCCTATAATTTATGCATCGCGTCAAAGATCGCTTCATTTTGGATCGTGATCTTGACACCTAATGTCTCACCACAAGCATCTAATGCTTGACGAATCACTTCATAATCAACATCTTCTGGTAATTCTAGCATCATCATCATCGTAAAAAAGTCTTGCATGATTGTTTGTGTCATGTCGACGATATTGATATTTAACGTAGCCAGTTGTGCGCTAACACCTGCCACGATCCCTACTTTATCTTGTCCAATTACTGTTAATACCGCTCTCATTGGTGTGCCCCCTTTAATATTTTTCTCATTATAGCATAGGCTTTCTCATGTAACCGTATTTCTGTTGAAAAAAATAAAAAAAGAAGCGAATTTTCGCTTCTTTTTTTAACGTTTTATACGCACTGATCGATTCGATCAAAGGCTTCTTTTAATTGTTCAAGATCTTGTGTGACTGCAATACGAATATGCGTCGTCGGTTTGGTTTGGCTAAACGCATCCCCTGGGATCACTAAAACTTTCGCCTCTTCTAATAATACTTTTGTAAATTCCAAAGCATTCATGTTTGTATCGGCTACATTGATATACGCATACATCGTCCCTTTGATTGGATTCATGTGTAAGCGTGGATGGGCTACAACACGTTTTTCCACATAGGCCAAACGCTCTTTAAAGATCTTGACCACATTCGGTACGATCTCATCGGCGTGTGTTAACGCATAGATCGCTCCTTGTTGAGATAACGCATTAGCTGAATACGAAATATTTTCATTCAAGTAACGCGCAACATCATTTACAAAAACAGGTGAGATCATATACCCAATACGCCATCCAGTCATCGCAAAGGCTTTTGAGAATCCACTAAACGTAATCGTATGCTCTGGAGCAAATGCCGCCATTGGATAAAATGGCTGATCAAATGAGAACGCCTCATAGATTTCGTCAGATAAAATGAACAAGTCATGTTGAATCGCTAGATCTGCGATCGCCTGACAAGTGGCTTCACTAAAGACTGCACCTGTCGGGTTATTTGGATTATTGATAATGATCGCTTTAGTCTTTTTGGTGATCGCACCTTCTAACACTTTAGGATCTAATTGAAACCTATCTTTTTCATACGTAGGTACGATGACTGGGATGCCTTCTGCTAATTCGACTTGATCTTTATACGGCGAAAAGTACGGTTCGTGAATGATCACTTCATCGCCTGGGTCTAAGATCGCCATCAAAGCCAGATACAGACCGTGAGAAACTCCGACTGTAGCCCGTACTTGATTTTTATCGACACTAAGCTGATACGTTCGTTGATAAAAGTCTGCGACTGCTTGACGGAACTCTTCACTACCATCAGATAACGTATAATGCGTATGGCCTTCTTTGGCCGCTTTCATCGCGTATTCAATGATCTCATCATCGGTATTTAGATCAGGATCGCCAATCGATAAATCGATCAAGCCACTTGTTTGTTTGGCTAAGATCCCGATATCCATCAACAAATTTTCTTCCGGTGTTTGAAACCGTTTGGCTACTCTTGTTTGATCCATAGTTGACTTCCTTTTATAACACTTTATTTAAGAAACTTTGTGTACGTGGGTTTTCAGGATTAGTAAAAATTTGTTCTGGTGTTCCTTCTTCTTGGATCACCCCTTCATCCATAAAGATCACACGATCGGCTACTTCGCGGGCAAATCCCATTTCATGCGTTACGACTACCATCGTCATCCCATTGTTGGCTAAACCTTGCATCACTGATAATACTTCACCGACCATCTCTGGGTCTAGTGCTGAAGTCGGCTCGTCAAACAACATCACATCAGGATTCATCGCTAAGGCACGTGCGATGGCTACCCGTTGTTGTTGCCCACCAGAAAGACTTGAAGGATAGGCTTGGCTTTTATCTTTTAGACCAACTAAGTCTAGTAAACGTTCTGCTTCCGCTTTGGCTGTGGCATCCGCTTCTTTTTTAACTTTGACTGGACTGATCGTAATGTTTTCTAGCACGGTTTTATGTGGGAATAAGTTAAAACTTTGAAATACCATTCCCATTTTTTGACGCAATTGATCGATATTGACCCCTTTATCTAAAAGGTTTGTTCCTTCAAAGATGATCTTGCCGTCTGTTGGGGTTTCTAGTAAGTTTAAACAGCGTAAAAACGTACTTTTCCCACTTCCTGAAGGACCGATGATCACAACGACTTCACCAGCTTCAATGTTCATATCGATTCCTTTTAAGACTTCATTTTTACCAAATGTTTTGTGTAAGTTTTCAATATTAAGCATCTGTATTCATTCTCCTTTCGGCGACACCTAGTAAACGAGATAACGTAAAGGTCATTACAAAGTAAATCAACGATACGATCAAGTAAGGTAAGAATGGTTTGAAACTTGCTCCTTGGACGTTTCCAGCTTGGAAGATCAATTCAGATACCCCGATAACCGATACGATAGAAGATTCTTTGATGACTGTCACAAACTCGTTTCCTAATGCCGGTAAGATATTTTTGATTGCTTGTGGTAAAATGATAAATTGCATCGCTTGACGTTGGTTCATCCCAAGTGAGCGCGCAGCTTCCATTTGACCTTTGTTTACCGCATTGATCCCTGCACGAATGATTTCCGCTACATACGCTCCACTATTTAAGGCCAAGGCGATACATCCGGCAGCGACTTTTGATAATTCGATACCGATGATCCCTGAACCAAAGTACACGATAAAGATTTGAACCAATAATGGCGTTCCTCTGACATATTCGATATACGCTGTTGCGATCCAACGCACGACACGGACTTTACCAAGTTTCATCAATGCTAAGATCCCACCGACGATCGCACCGAATACGACCCCGATCACAGCTAAGAATAAGGTATATCCCGCACCACTTACATAATATTTATAATATTTTTGGAAGAAGTTTTGGTCTTTTTGGAACATCAATTCATTGGCTTCTTTTTTATATTTATCCATCAACTTTTGATCTTTGACTTCTTTGATCGATTTGTTGACTGCAGCTTTTAATTCTGGTGCATTTTTTGGCATCGCGATCGCCGTTTCTTTATGATCGTCAGAAAAAGAAACATTGGCAAATGCTAATGAATCATCCCGTTGCACATACGCTTCAGCGATCGGTCCTTCTAATACGGCTGCATCGACTTTATGGTTCGTCAAGTTCAACACGATATCTGGAACTTTTTGTAACGACACCACATCTGAACCTTTTAATTCTGATTTGGCTAAGGCTTCTTGTGTCGTTTGTTTTTGTGCACTGACTTTCACACCATCAAAGTCGTTGACTGATTTGAATTTGTTTAGATCATCTTTACGCACAATGATTTTTTGAGTCGTTTCTAAGTAAGGATCCGAAAAGTCCACTTCTTTTAACCGTTCTTCTGTTGGCGACATTCCAGAGATGATCAAATCGATCTTCCCTGTTTTTAATGCACCGAGTAAGGCATCAAAGCCTAATTCTTCGATCTTTAATTTCACACCCATGTCATCGGCGATTTTTTGTGCCAATGAGATATCAAATCCGACGATCTGATCACGACCATCGACTTCTGCATGGAATTCATATGGTGCATAGTCGGCAGATAATCCGACCACGACTTCTCCTTTTTGTTTGATTGCTTCAAACGTTGGATCACTTTCTTCGGCTTGCACCGTCATACTTGGTAAGGCTATACCTAACATGAGTAGACATGTAAATACGACCATCAACCAATTTTTATTTCTTCCTTTCATAACAAAACCCCTCTTGATTTATAATGTATAAAAATTCATAAATTAATGACTTGCTTATCATAGCATATCATTAGTAGTTTGAAAAGCATATTTTTGTATAATATTTGTTTTTTATTCTAAAAAACCAAATATTATTCGATAAACATTCATTTTATATTCCAATAGCGAAAATTGAAATCCCTTTTTTTGTTTTTTTATTCTTTTTTGCATTTATCTATTGTATCCTTATGCATTTTATTTTACACTATGGAGGACTAAAGGAGTGTGACATTATGATCAATTCACTAATCGTTCGTGGCGCCCCGCAAGAATATGTGTGTCAAGAAGGCGCTTGGACGACACTACCCGAACACTTAACTGCACGTAAACTAAAACATATCCTAATGATCCACGGTAGTCGCTCACTTGAAGCGGCTACACCCTATTTACCCGATCTAACGGCATTTGATGTAACCAAAGTGCATTATGGTGGCGAATGTTGTGATGAAAAAGTAGCAGAATTTTGTACACTGATGCTCCATCAACACTGCGATGCGATTTTAGCTGTTGGAGGTGGTAAAATCGCAGACCTAGCCAAACAAACAGGCCACCTTGTTCAAAAACCAGTGATCATCTTACCGACACTTGCGGCAACGTGTGCAGCCTATACGCCACTAAGTGTCATGTATAACCAAGACGGTTCGATGGATCGTTATGATATTTTTCCTGAAGCGATCGCTTTGACCTTGATCGAACCACGTGTGATCTTAGAATCGCCTATCGCGTATATGATCGCCGGTATTGGCGATACGTTAGCCAAATGGTATGAAGGCGATGCAATCATTCGTCAATTAAATACTGTTCCAGTCGAAGTCCAAGTGGCCCATTTTGCAGCGAAAAAATGTCAGGAAAATCTATTAGCTTTTGGAACACAAGCCATCGAAGCGATGCACACCCAAATACTCACCCCTGAATTTATCGCCGTTGTCGAAACCAATATTTTACTTGCTGGAATGGTCGGCGGATTTGGCGATGAATATGGCCGAACTGCCGCAGCCCACTCGATCCACGATGCCTTGACGATCTTACCGCAAAGCCATCATCAATTACACGGCAATAAAGTCGCTTATGGTATTTTAGTGCAACTCATGCTAGAACAAAATCCAACTGAGATCCTAAATCTAGTACCGTTTTATCATGAAATGCACTTACCGACTTCTTTACGAGAGATGGATATGATCTTAACAAAAGAAGAGTATCAAGCAGTAGCGAAACGTGCGACAGTTAAAGAAGAAAGTATTCACTTACTCGCTGAAGAAATGACGGCTGAAAAAGTCATGGTCGCGATGCAATCTTTAGAAAACATGATGCAAAACTAAAACGAGAGTCCCCTACTTTGTAGGAGCTCTCGTTTTTTTAGTTGATTTCGATTTGACAACTCTTCATGGCCTCAAGTGCTCGATGATGGGCTTTAGGGGTCACACCGGCACAAGCTTTTTCATGAACGATGATCGGCACTTCTGGTAAGAACGCTTTGATCAACAAGGCATTTGAAATCACACAAATATCAGTACAGACTCCGATCAAATGGATCGCATCTAATGTATCTTGTGTCGCAAGTTCGGCTAAATACTGGCCAAGTGCTGGACTTCCAAATGTCGGCTTATCAAAAATCACCGCATCATCGACCGGTAAAGACGCTTCGATCTCCCAACCTTCACTACCTTCTAAACAATGCACCACAGGTAATTTCTTACCTTCTTGAGTCAATAGATAATCCACTTGGTGCGTATCGCGGGTAAAGAGAACCGGTCCTTCAAAACGTTCGATCATTTCTCTAACCACTGGCACGATCGCTTGGGCTTCGTTAGTCCCTAAACTTCCGGTGATAAAATCATTTTGCATGTCGATCACTACAAGTACTTCCATAATAATCCCCCTTTTTTTCTTTAGTGTACTATGTTCACTTGACTTAGACAATTGGAATCTCCTTTAGACAAACCTCTTAAAACATGTTATTTTTAGTAGGTTGAACAAATTTAAAGGGGAAATGAAATGAAAAACAACAAGAAATTGGTCAGTATCGGGATTTCCGTCCTGGTCTTATTAGGTGCTGGAATATTCGGTAAAGAAGAATTACTCGATCTTTTACCACAAAACCAAGAAGTCACCCAACAAGCACCATCAAATCAAGCATCGTCTGATGGCCTACAAGATCCAAATACGTTTTATCAAAACAATAGTAAGCAGATCAACACGTTAGCGCGAATGGACTTCAAAAGTGGTGAAAATGCCGTATATCAAGTCAATGGTGGGAAACCGACACTGGATCCTAACGTATGGTCGACCAATAAAGTCATTTATGGTGATTTGGACTCACTAAATCGAACAACATTTGTGACGGCTTTTATTGACCAAAAAAACTTAGGCAAATCAGAAGGCCGCGACCAACAAGTCTTTAAACCGACTGGCTGGCATCAAAAAAAGGTCAGCAATGACTACATCTATAATCGTGGACACCTACTCGCCTATACGTCAAGTTTTAATCTAGATATCGATGGCAACTATAAACAAGGTGAAACAGGTAGTATCGATAATCCAAAAAACTTAGCCACGCAATCGGCTTTCTCGAATCAAATCTTACAAACGCACTATGAAAAACTCGTACGCGATGCCCAAAAGATCAAAGGCAATAAAGTCACGTATGAAATTATCACAGTCTTTCGTGATCAAGAGTTGATGCCACGCGGCTACTGGTTACAAGCTGTGGATACAAAAGGAACATTAGATTTTAATGTCTATCTATTCAATGTCCAGCCAGATGTCCAATTCAATTACCAAGATGGTACAAGTAAGATCGACCGTAGTTTTAAAGCAGAATATTCGTTTGATTAAAAGAAAAACTCTCACGCAAATCCAACCCGGATAATACGTGAAAGTTTTTTTTAGTCATTCAGTTATATTAAATAATTTTGTTAATTGATCAAAGTTATATGGATAGTGATTATTACCTGAATAATTCACTGGAGCGATACCATCATCATAATAAATCATCAACTCCCATTGTTTGCCGTCTAAGATTTCGTATCCAAATTTTCGCAACGAATAGCTTTTGTCCCACTCTTCTACATGTATCGTATGAAATTCAGCTAGAAAACTTGATTTCGTATACGGTTGACTAAATTTATCCAATAAATCAATTGTTTCTTTAAAATCAAAGTATTCTTTGTAAATAGAAAAATCATCTGAAAAATCTGCGACATAGTTGGGATACCCAGAGAAAAATCCACCTATCGTCAAAACGATTTTAGAAATATCTTGTAAATTGTGCTCAAACGTATCGATTGCCTGTTCTTTCTTAGACATAGGATAAATTCCTACTTTTTGTGTGTACACTTGCTTAGCCAGAACTAATTCTTTACGTAAAATCTCGATTGCTTCAATCTTTTCTTCTACCGATCCTTGATAGTCTGGATGTTCTAATTGATTTTTCAACCGCCCCATCTTTTGTTTCAAACCACGAACATAAGAATACAATTCAGTTGGAGAATATACTTCGAAAATAGGATTATCTAAATTATCCATACTGTTCACTCCTAATCTGTAGCTTGATTTAAGCGATGAATCACCTTATCTAACGTTTCTTTTTGATTTGTTTTCCATTCTGTCCAAGCATTCGCTGCACGACCGACCACCATATTTGAAGTAGGATTTGGATTTGGAAAAATAATATCGGTATTTAAAATATAGTCATTAATTCTATCTGTATATTGTGCTCTTAGTTTTTGAGCATATTGACCACTCGAATTATTTGAAAAACTTTTTCCCAATATAGAACCTGCAAGTAAGACGAACTCATTTGGACTGATCCATTTCATTTGGGCATCGCCACCATTTTTCGTGCGATAATAAAATGTATAGTCTGCAATAGCTGGATGCCATGTTCGTGGATTTGTAGTGTGAATCGTTTCGGGAATTGTTGCAACTATGGGCTGTTCTAACTTATTCTTCTTCATAAAAACTGTAATCCCGATCACTTCTAACAACAATAAGGCTTCTTGCATAAACTGATCATTCGCTGCTCGGTCAAATTCAGAAATATAGCCATTTTGATTGCCACCATTTTTATTATCCATATCGGCTGTTTGATTTTTTAAGGCTAGTTTGATAAATTCTACCTCTAAATATTGCACATCTGTTGCCCGTAAAGATTTATCTGTTTTCGTCAGAAAAATCACACGGTCCCACCAGTCTTTTTTCTTATCATGTGTTGTGAGCCGAGTCTTGATACTACTATGAGACTGGCCAATATACACTTGTGATTCTGAGAGTAAAAAATAGATACCGGCATTATCGACTTCCGGTCGTTTTAATAATTGATCAAAATTCTCTCGAGGAGCAGATACCAAAATACCAGATCCCCAACCAGCTGGTTCTTGGATAGTCAAAATCCCGTTCAACGTTCCATCAGCTAAGTACAATTGAATTGCTTTTGCAATTGCCATGTTTACACCACACTATCTCTTCGTTATGCTATTTACCTATAGTGTAACATAAAAAAACAAATCCTAATTCAAAAAAACAGTTCTAGATTACTCTAGAACTGCTTCATACACTTATTTTTTCACTAATACCGTCACACACTCGACGTGATGTGTTTGTGGGAATAAGTCGACTGGTTGAATCGTTTTGACTTTGTAGCCTTTATCCGCAAATAAGGCGATATCGCGTGCCATAGTCGCTGGGTTACATGAGATGTAGACCACTTTTTCTGGTTTCATTTGAACCGTAGACTCGATAAAGTTCGCTTCTAGACCTTTACGTGGTGGATCAACAAATACGACGTTTGCTTGGATGCCTTCGCGAGCAAATTGTTGCATCACTTTTTCGGCTTTACCAGCTAAATAGGTCGCGTTTTCGATACCATTGATCTCTGCATTAGTACGTGCATCTTCAACTGCTTCTTCGACGATCTCCATGCCGTAAACGTGATGGACTTTATCTGCTAAAGATAAGCCGATCGTACCGATTCCTGAATACGCATCGATGACTGTATCCGTAGATTTTAAACCAGCTGCATCGATGGCACAGTTGTATAATACTTCAGCTTGAACGGTGTTGATTTGGTAGAATGAACGCGCTGAGATACGATACGTCTTGCCTAGTAGTTGGTCTTCGATATATGCTTTACCAAATAAGACACGGTTGACTGGTCCTAAAATGACGTTTGTTTTTTCTTCATTGACGTTTTGGACGATTGATACGACTTTTGGTAATGCTTCTGTGATCGCTACGCAGATTTTATCGGCTTGAAAGAATTTTGTTTTCTTTGTCACTAAGACGATCATCATTTCTTCACTATAATGACCACGACGAACGACGATATGACGCAAGAATCCTTCATGCGCTTCTTCGTTATACGCTTTGACACCAAATTTTTGTAAGATATCGCGAACCGTTACGATCGCTTTATCGATTTCTTGTTCTTGAATGAAAAAGTCTTCCATTGGCACTAATGTGTGACTATGTTTACGGTAAAATCCAGTCGTCAATTCACCATTGATCCGTTGAACTGGGATCTGTGCTTTATTACGATAGCCAAAAGGTTCGTCCATCCCGATCGTAGGCAATACCGGTACGTCTGGCATTTTTGCGACTTTACGCATCACGTTTTCAACTTGTTCTTGTTTGAAAGCTAATTGTGATGGGTAGTCTAAGTGACTTAATGGTGCAATACCGGTACGTAATAGATCTTCATTGATCTCTTCGTTGCGGTGTGGACTTTTTTCAATATACTGCATGACTTTAGCAAAACCAAATTTTGGTCCTACTTTTAAGACTTTGATGGTCACGACTTCACCTGGTAGGGCATTGTCGACAAATAATAAATAGCCATCGACTTTAGCAATTCCCATACCTTCATGTGATAGATCCATGATCGTTACGTCTACTTCTTGATTCTTTGCTACTGGGTATGTTTTCATCTTGTTCTCCTTTTCATTAAAACCTCAAGTCATTCTAGCGGTTTTTAGACACTTACGCAAGTAAAAAAGGTAAGATGAGCGAATTCTCACTCAACTTACCTCGTTTATCCGATTTTGCCATCGCCATCGATGTCTTCATCGTTTAATTTTTCGACCTCTTTGATAAAACTACGTCCAATCGAAATCAGTTCATCTCCTCCGATCACCGCACCATCTGGCATGGCATCGAGATCTGCAAAAAATTCGATATGATTGTGCAGATTCTCAAATGTCATCGGTGCATCGCCACCATACTCACCATCTAGATTGATCATCAAACGATGATGATCAGACGGTACGGAGACTTCAAGTTTTGACGTCTTCGTATAGATGATTCGACGATCTTTGATATGTTTGCCGCCATTTAACATCAAAGAAGCTAAATGAACGATTTCAAAGACATTGGCTGTTTTGACGATGATCAATGAAAACTTGCCATCATCTAATTTTGCGTCAGGAGCGATTTTTTCAAAACCACCAACTGAATTGGTAAGCCCTAAGAAAAACATCGACGCATTGCCATCGTACTCGCCATCATCATACTTGAATTTCATTTTGATCGGCTTGATCCGTGGTAATAATTCTGCTCCCTTAGCTAAGTAAGCAAGATATCCAAACACACTTTTTAGCTCAGATGGAACATCATATGTCAGTTCCGTCAAATGACCACCGGCTGCAATATTGATAAAATATTGTTCCGGTGTTTTTCCGATATCCATCTTGACCGTCTGATTTTTTAAAATGACTTCTGCTGCAGCTTTTGGATTATCTCGCGGGATACGCAATGCTCTAGCATAATCATTGGTCGTACCACCTGGGATGATCGCCATTTTCGGACGCGTCTCTAGTGGTGCGATCCCATTGACGACCTCATTGATCGTGCCATCACCACCGGCTGCTACGATCAAATCAAATCCCGCTAAAGCTGCACGCGTTGCTTCATCCTTAGCTGAGTTAGGTTTGGGTGTTGTCGCATAGGCACTGGCTTCGTAGCCGGCTTGCTCTAAAGCATTTAAAATATCGGCTAAACTACGCTTCATCGTTTCTTTTCCAGAAGTCGGATTGTAGATTACTCGCGCTTTTTTCATGTTCAGACCTTCTATCTTTTTACCAATTCTTGTTGCAACAATTGATTGACGACACCTGGATTGGCTTTTCCGCGTGACGCTTTCATGATTTGTCCGACTAAGAAGCCAACCGCACGGTCTTTTCCGTTTTTGAAATCTTCGATCGATTGCGCGTTTTGGTCTAATACTTCATTGATCATTGGCAACAGTTGTGCTGGATCCGATAATTGAACCAAACCTTTTGTTTCAACGACTTCTTTTGCATCGCCGCCATTTGTGATCAATTCGCGGAAGACTTTTTTCGCGATTTTTGAACTGATCGTGCCATCAGCGATCAAGTTGATCATGCCTGCTAGATTACTTGGTGTTAATTTCGTATCAGCTAAAGTTAATTTTTCACTATTTAGATATGCGGATACTTCACCCATCAACCAGTTTGAGACTTGTTTAGCATCTGCGTTATGTGCAAGAGTGTCCTCAAAGAAATCAGACATTTCTTTCGTTTGCGTTAAGACCATTGCATCGTATTCAGGAAGCTCTAATTCAGATAAGTAACGCGCACGGCGTGATTGTGGTAACTCAGGAATACTTTCACGAACTTTTTCGATCCATTCATCATCGATCACAAAACGTGGTAGATCTGGCTCTGGGAAGTAACGGTAATCAGATGATCCTTCTTTGACACGCATCAAGAGTGTTTTATTCGTTGTTTCATCAAAACGTCTGGTTTCTTGTTGGATCTCACCGCCTGATAATAAGACTTTTGCTTGACGTTTTTCTTCAAAGGCCAATCCTTTTTTAACAAACGTCATCGAGTTCAAGTTTTTCAATTCGGCTTTTGTTCCAAATTTTTCTTGACCGTAAGGACGTAGTGAGATATTTGCATCACAACGCATTGAGCCTTCTTCCATTTTCACATCGGATACTTCGGTAAATTGGATGATCGAACGCAACGCTTCTAAATATGCATATGCTTCTTCAGGTGAACGCATATCTGCTTCTGATACGATCTCGATCAGTGGTGTGCCTTGACGGTTTAAGTCAACGTGTGAGTAGCCGCCGATACCGTGCATATTTTTCCCAGCATCTTCTTCTAGATGCACACGTTCGATGCGGATCTTTTTCTTTTTGCCTTCGACTTCGATCTCGATCCAACCATCGTGTCCGATTGGTTGATCAAATTGAGAGATTTGGTACGCTTTTGGATTATCTGGATAGAAATAGTTTTTACGATCGAAATGCGTTTCTTTTGAGATCTCGCAATTTAATGCTAATGCCGCACGCATCCCAAATTCTAGCGCTTGTTTGTTCATGACCGGTAATACACCCGGATAGCCCCAGTCCACGATATTCGTGTTGGTATTTGGCTCTGCCCCAAAGTGAGCGGGTGCTGGTGAAAAGATTTTTGAGTTGGTTTTTAACTCAACGTGGACTTCTAGTCCGATAATTGTTTCGAAGTTCATGCGTTTGTCCCTCCTAAAATCGCAGGTTGTTGTAAATGAAAATCTGTTGCTTGTTCAAACGCATACGCTGCTTGATACATCGTTGCTTCATCAAAGTGTTTTCCAATCAATTGTAAGCCGACTGGCAATCCATTTGATAAACCAGCTGGGATCGACATCCCTGGAAGTCCTGCTAAGTTTACTGGGATCGTTAATAGATCTGCTAGATACATTGCTAATGGATCATTGATGTTTTCACCGATTCCAAATGCAACAGTTGGTGCTGCTGGTCCAATGATCATGTCGTATTCTTCAAAGACTTTATCAAAATCTTGTTTGATCAACGTACGGACTTGGCCTGCTTTTTTAAAGTAAGCATCGTAATAACCTGCACTTAGTGAGAACGTTCCAAGCATGATTCGGCGTTTGACTTCATCGCCAAATCCTTCACTTCTTGAATTCACATATACGTCTTCTAATGTTGACACATTTTCTGAGCGGAAACCGTAGCGAATCCCGTCAAAACGCTGTAAGTTTGAGCTTGCTTCTGAAGAGGCGATAATGTAGTATACCGCTACCCCGTATTTTGAATGAGGTAAGCTAACTTCTTCAACAGTCGCACCTAATGCACGATAGGTATCTGCAGCTTTTAAGATCGCTTCTTTCACGCCAGCATCGATCCCTTCGCCTAAATACTCTTTCGGTAAGGCGATCTTCATGCCTTTAACACCTTTATCGATTGCTTTTGTAAAGTCAGGTACACTACGTCCAGCTGACGTTGCATCTTTCGCGTCATAGCCACTGATGGCATTTAACACTAGAGCATTGTCTTTTACCGTACGTGTCAATGGTCCGATTTGGTCTAGTGAAGACGCAAATGCGATCAACCCAAAACGAGAGATACGGCCATACGTTGGTTTCATTCCTACGATTCCGTTAAAAGCAGCTGGTTGACGGATCGAACCACCCGTATCAGAACCTAAAGAAGCTGGGATTTGTCCTGCGGCTACAGCTGCTGCTGAACCACCTGAAGATCCACCAGGAACTTTCGTTTGGTCCCACGCATTTTTTGTTTGTTTAAAATGAGAGTTTTCGGTACTTCCACCCATCGCAAATTCATCCATGTTTAATTTTCCAACTGGAATCATATCTGCTTCGTACACTTTTTCCATAACGGTTGCGTCATAGACAGGATCAAAATTGTATAACATTTTTGAAGCTGCTGTCGTACGCAAATCTTTGGTTACGATATTGTCTTTGATCCCGATCGGAATACCAGCTAAGGCATTTTCAGCAGTAATCCCTTTAAGGTCTAAAGCTTTCGCCATTTCCAAAGCTTTTTCTTCATTTAAAGCTAAAAAAGCATCGATCTTAGGTTCTGTTTCTTTGATGCGATCAAAAATCGCCTTTGTCACGTCGACTGCCGTCACTTCTTTAGATACTAATAGTGCATGTAATTCTTCGATCGTTTTGGTATATAATTTTTCCATTATGCGCCAGCCTCCCCATTGTCTAAAATCGCTGGTACTTTGATGAATCCATCTTCAGATTCTGGTACATTGCGCATCAATTCTGTACGATCCCAACCTGGAGCCGCTTGATCTTCACGTAAAACGTTGATCGAATCGACCACGTGAGAGGTAAACGGTACCCCTGTCGTATCGATCTCTTCTAAAGTTTCAACCATTTCGATAATTTTGTCTAATTGAGCCGTAAATTCATGCAGTTCTTCTTCTGCAAATGAAAGTTTCGCTAATTTTGCAACATGTTTGACTTGTTCTTCTGTAATTGCCATAAAATCCTCCTCTTCGAAATTTCTACTTCGTATTGTATCATTTTATCCGACATCTTGAAATAAAAATCAGTAGGTTTCCCCTACTGATTTCTAAAAAAACCTACGCTCATGCTTGATCTTTGTCGATTTCAGCGACCATCTGTGCCTCGTCCCAAATCAGCACGCCAAGTTTTTGGGCTTTTGCTTGTTTGCTCCCAGCATCTTCTCCAGCCACGACCAAGTCGGTTTTCTTCGAGACGCTTCCGGTGACTTTTCCGCCTAAACTTTCGATTTTCGCTTTCGCTTCTTCTCTAGTATAATGGGAAAGTTTCCCGGTCAAAACGATCGTTTTGCCTTGGAAATAAGAATCAACTGCAACGAGTTCACTGCGTTTTTGTCCTAAGTAAGTGGTATTGACGCCCACTTCCATAAATTCATCTACAAGCTCGCGTACTTCTGGTGTCGCAAAATACGTCACGACGCTATCGGCGATCGTTTGTCCAATCGAATGGATCGCGAGAATCTCTTCTTCTTTTACGGTGAAAAACCGTTCGATCGTTTCAAATTCTTCAGCGAGTAAACGCGCCGCTTTAGCACCGACATGACGGATCCCTAAGCCAAATAGTAACCGTTCTAAAGAATTTTGTTTACTTGCTTCGATCGCTTGCAAGATATTTTCAGCCGATTTTTCTTTGATCTTTTCGAGTTCGATCAATTGTGCTTTTTCCAAGCGATAAAGATCCGCTGTATCGTGAACCAGACCAGTATCAAATAATTGTGCGATCACTCTTGGTCCGACACCATCGATATTCATCGCCTGTCTTGAAACAAAATGAGCCAATCCTTCTTTTAATTGAGCCGGGCATTTCGGATTGATGCAACGTAACGCGACTTCTTCTTCTAAATGAACCAAGTCACTGCCACATTCTGGACAATGCGTAGGTAAAGGATAAGGCATACTATCAGCAGGACGTGCATCCAATAAGACGTGTGAGACTTCTGGTATGATATCTCCTGCTTTATAGATTACGACTTGATCATATAAGCGGATATCTTTTAATTCGATATAATCACCATTGTGTAAACTTGCACGAGCAACCGTTGTTCCGGCTACTTTGACAGGTGTCATCACTGCAGTTGGCGTCAACACACCCGTTCGGCCGATCGTCCATACGATATCTTCGATCGTCGTTACCGCTTCTTCTGGTGGAAATTTATAGGCCGTTGCCCAGCGTGGCGCTTTAACGGTAAAGCCTAAGTTGTTTTGTGCAGCAAATTCATTGACCTTGATGACGACACCATCGATCTCATAAGGCAATCCACTCCGCTGATCACGAAAGCTTTCAATATAGTCCCAAACGGCATCGATCGTGTCACAGACTCGATGTTCTGGATTGATGCGAAACCCTAGTTCGTCTAAATGGGTCAATGCGGCTTCTTGCGTTGTAACGTTCAAAGGACCAAAGTCTGCGAGTGTATACATAAAGGTACTTAAATTACGACTCGCCGTAATCTTAGAATCCAATTGGCGCAAACTTCCGGCTGCCGCATTACGTGGATTGGCGAATGTTTCTAGTCCTTCTTCTTCCCGTTTTTGATTCAATGCTAAAAAAGATGCTTTAGGCATATAGCATTCTCCACGAACCTCTAAATCGATCGCTTGAGGTAAACGTAACGGTACCGATTGTACTGTTTTGATGTTTTCGGTAATATTTTCACCAACTGTTCCATCACCGCGTGTCGCTGCCCGGACTAAACGACCTGCTTCATACGTCAATGAGATCGATAATCCATCGATCTTTAACTCACATACATAACTAGGTTCATAGCCTAACGCCTTTTGAACACGTTGATCAAAAGCAAACAGTTCTTCTTTCGTAAAGACATCAGAAAGGGAATATAGCGGGATCTCATGGATCGCTTTTTCAAAACCAGGTAAAATGATCCCTCCGACACGTGCTGTTGGTGAATCTTCTGTCTGGTATTGCGGATAAGTCGTTTCTAGCTCTTCTAATTCACGATACATCGCGTCATATGTCGCGTCGTCTACTAGCGGCTGATCTTTTACGTAATAGGCCATCCCGTATTTGGTCAATTCCGCTTGTAAATAGGCGATACGATCGATTATTTCTTGATTGGCTTCCATCTAATCTCCTCCTATGCACGCGTAATCGGTGCAAATGCTGCAAGCAACCGTTTCACACCTTGTTGTGGAAATGCAATATCTAATTCCAAGTCACTTCCAGATCCATTGACTCTTACCACTGTTCCACGTCCCCATTTTTTATGAACCACATGATCACCCGATTGCCAATGCTCTTCTTGCGCTCCACTTTGTTGTTTACTTGATACCCCTGATTTTGTGGGTTGCTGATACGTACTTACCGTGCGTTGTGCCGGACGATTTTGGACGATCGTTGGGCGTTGACTTGATTTTGGTGAAGCAATATTTCTTCCAATTACTTCTAATAACGTATCATCGATTTCTTCGATAAAACGTGAGGGCTTATTGTATTGTGTTCGTCCGTAAAGAGTTCGCGAAAAAGCATTCAAGAGATACAAGCGACGTTCTGCTCTGGTGATTCCAACATAAGCTAAACGGCGTTCTTCTTCTAACTCGCTTTCTTCTTGTAAGGCACGCGATAACGGAAAGACATTTTCTTCCATCCCTACTAAAAAGACGACTGGAAATTCAAGTCCTTTAGCTGCGTGAAGCGTCATCAAAGTCACTTGCGCCACTTCTTCTTCATACGAATCTAAATCAGAGACTAACGCTAGATCATTTAAAAAGAGGGATAATTTACTTTCGGTTTCTTCGTTTTCTTGTCTCGCATATTGCCGATCAAACTCTTTGGTAACACTTAAAAATTCTTCCAAGTTTTCGATTCGCGCTTGCGCTTCGATCGTTTTTTGAGCTTTCAATTCATCTAAATAATGCGTACGTTTCAAGACTTCTTCTGTCAGATCCGTCACGGTCAAGAACGGGATCATCTGGCTTAATTCCAGCATCATTTGCCCGAAATTACCTAATTCACGTCCGGCTTTACCCCCGATTCCCGATAGATCGATATTGTAGACTGCTTCTAATAAAGACCATTCATGCATCGAAGCAAAATCACGTAATTTTTCAACTGATCCTGGTCCGACACCTCGTTTTGGTACATTGATGATGCGTTCTAAACTCAACGAATCACTAGGATTCGCTAAAGCACTTAGATAAGCTAAGATATCGCGGATCTCTTTACGAGCATAGAATTTTTGTCCGCCAATCATTTTATACGGAATATTGGCTTTTAAAAGCGATTCTTCGACGATCCGTGATTGCGCATTTGTACGATACAATACAGCAAAATCTTGATATGTGTGCGTGCGTTCGCGAACCGCTTTTGTGATTTCTGAGACAACAAAACGACCTTCATCGCGCTCGCTTTCACCACGGTAATAAAAGATCTTTTCGCCTGATGTTTGTTCCGTCCATAGCTTTTTCGCGCGACGATTCGTATTGTTTTCAATCACTTGATTGGCTGCTTCTAAAATCGTCTGTGTTGAACGATAATTCTGTTCGAGTAAGATCACTTTTGCATCGGGATAATCTTTTTCAAAATCAAGGATATTTTGCATATCTGCACCGCGCCAACCATAAATACTTTGATCAGCATCTCCTACGACACATAGGTTTTTAAAACGTGCTGCGAGTAATTTCACCAATGTATATTGTGCATGGTTGGTATCTTGATATTCATCGACATGGATATATTGGAATTTACGTTGGTAAAAAACTAACACGTCTGGATGTTTGACAAACAATTCGATCGTATTCATGATCAAATCGTCAAAATCCATACACTGATTGGCCACTAATTCTTTTTGATAGCGAGTATAACAAGTTGCGACTTGTTCTTCGTAATAATTTCCCGCTAGTTTTTCATAGTCTTCTGGACTTTGGAGACTGTTCTTCGCATTCGAGATCGTACCTAATAAACTTCTTGGATCATATTTTTTCGGGTCTAAGTTCAACTCTTTTAGCACACGTTTGATCAAAGAAAGTTGTTCAGATGGATCTAAGATCGTAAAGTTGCGTGTATAGCCTAAAGCTTCGACATCTCTTCTTAAAATACGGACACACATCGAATGAAATGTCGAAACCCATACATCTTCTGCTCCATGATCTAATAATTTTTGGATCCGTTCGCGCATTTCTTTTGCGGCTTTATTGGTAAATGTAATCGCAAGGATATTCCAAGGATTCACTTCTTTTTCTTCGATTAAGTAGGCCACGCGATGCGTCAACACCCGTGTCTTTCCACTTCCAGCACCTGCCATTAGCAATAGTGGTCCTTCAGTCGTTTCGACAGCTTGTTTTTGCTGCTCATTCATACCTTGTATTAATGTCTGTTTGGATGACATCTCTCAACATCCTTTCTTTGGCAATCTTCATTATTATAGCATTTACACCCCCAATTTTTCAGCATTTTATCTGAAAAATATAGGAATTTCTAAAACTCAGCTTGTTTCAAAAATCAAATGCGCGTAACATAAGGATGGAATGGAGGATGAAACATGTCGAAACATGAATTACATTTTTTGGATCATACTCGTTTGAATTTTGTGTTAAAAGGTATCGTGATTGGTGCACTGACTGGAAGTATCGTCAGTCTGTTTCGTTTAGGAATTGGCTCACTGACCGAATGGTGTATCGAAATCTATCACAAATTGCCTCATCACCCTATGTGGATTATTGCTTGGTTACTTTTGATGATTGGATCTGCGATAATCGTAGGCCTTCTGATCCGTTCAGAACCGATGATCAAAGGTAGTGGGATTCCCCAAGTAGAAGGTCAATTGCAAGAAGAACTGGATTACAATTGGTTTTCTGTTCTTTGGAAGAAATTTGCTGGCGGACTGATTGCAGTCGGTTCAGGACTCTTTTTAGGTCGTGAGGGCCCTTCGATCCAGTTAGGCGCAACAATTGGTCAAGGATTTGCAGAAACGACAAAAGCGACTGGTTTTGAGCGCAAGATCTTTATCTCAAGTGGCGCCAGTGCTGGGCTTTCAGCTGCCTTTAATGCACCGATCGCAGGACTGATGTTCATTATCGAAGAGATCCATCATACCTTTTCACCACTCGTTTGGCTGACAGCCTTTGCTTCAGCATTAACCGCTAATATGGTCTCACTGTATGTATTTGGGCTCAGACCCGTCCTTTATCTTGGTGAATTGCAAGACATGCCGCTTAGTGATTATTGGTTATTGATCGTGTTTGCACTTTTATTAGGATTATTTGCACGCTTTTATCAGGTCGTGTTATTGGCTTTACCAAAATGGTATGCTCATATCCCGTTACCGACTGCTTTTCATGGGATCGTACCTTTTATCTTGATCGTCCCTATTGGATTGTTATTCCCAGATTTATTAGGAGGCGGGCATCAAGTCATTACATGTGTCGAAGCACAAGCTTGGACGATACTGCCTTTGATCGGAGTCCTCGTGTTACGATTTATCTTTTCTATGATCTCATACGGCGCATCTTTGCCTGGTGGAATCTTTTTACCGATCCTCACACTTGGTGCCTTAGCGGGTGCTCTGTTTGCATCGGTGGCGATCCGTTATCTAGGTCTAGATGACGTGTATATGAAAAATTTTATTATTGTCGGTATGGCTGGTTACTTTGCAGCTATCGGAAAAGCTCCATTAACGGCAATCATTTTGATTACGGAAATGGTTGGATCTTTGCATCATTTGATGGCAACAGGAATGGTCGCATTGATTGCGTATCTAGTTGTCGATACACTAGGTGGTGCACCCATTTATGAATCGCTCTTAGCACGTCTAGTCGGGCAACACGAGATGACCTCGACAAAACAGACCGTAATCGAATATCCGATCACGCTAGAAAGCCCTTATGCGGGGAAAACGATTCGTGAAATCAAATGGCCTGAACACGTATTGATTGTTTCGATCCAACGTGGTGATCAAGTCATTTTGATCAATGGCGATACGTTGATCAAAGCAGGTGATATCCTGACGATTTTTACCACTAAAGAACATCTACGCACGATTCGCAGTCAGTTGTATACAGTGATATAAAAAACACGCACCAGATGCTTAGTCCATCTAGTGCGTATTTTTAATTGATCCGCTTTTTAAATCTTTGATCAGATTTAGCGGAGTAATCAAACGTTATATTTTGAGTCTTCACAAGAATTTTATGAGTCAAGACTTGACTAAAAATGAATAAAAAATTAGAATTACATTATAACAATAAAATCGATAGGAGGGCATTGGATATGAAAAACATTTTTGTACAAGACTTAAGAAAAGAGCTCGTCGAATTTCAACATGCACACCCGAACCTAAGCACTGATGAACATAAGATACTCGATCAAAGTCTAGAAAATCTAACACAGCACAATGTTTCTTCTTCACGAGAAAAAATCGAATTAATCAATCAATTCAGAAACTTATCTTTACAAAAAAGCCTCACACCGGATGGAAAATCGCTACTAACCAAACTTCAAAAAAGCGGATGGCTATGGGGAGTACTTTTGCAAACTCCATTCATCAAGTGAACAATAATCAAAGATATAAAAAAACAGAAGTGTATGATGAGCTTCTGTTTTTTTATGCTTACGCTTTACTATACTGACTCGTTTGACACTGACTAGCGTATCTACTATGAATATTTCCAAATACGAAATTATCCAAAATAAACACGGCCAAAAAGGGTCCCTAAAATCTCGAATAAAAACATTTTATAATTATTTTGCTTATTGTTTACTCTTGGACTTCTCGTTCTTGGGCCCGATCACTTCCCCACCATTTGGGGAGTAATTCTTCTAAAGTAATAATTTCACATTTTTCATAATCTACCATAATTTCAGTTTTTGAATTTTCACTATTAAGTTGCAGTAAAAATTCCCGACAAGCACCACAAGGCATACCTCCTATCCCATAAGGTGCTTCATTTCGAAAGGCTATAATTTTTTTGATTTTAGTTTGTTTACTTAATTGATACATATTGAAAGCTGCCGCGCGTTCGGCACAGAGATGGAAAACTCCAGCAGTCGCTTCAAAACAATAGCCTGTAAATATTTGTCCGTCCTCAGCTTCTAGAGCACATACTACATGTTGCGCATAAATAAACGGGGATACTTCATGAGGGTTATACAGATCTTTTGCCTCTTCATATAATGTTTCCCAAATATCCATAAAAAAGCTCCTTTATTTTTAGTATACCATGCGCTTGGTTAGTAAAAAATATTTCGCCAAAATCAACTATAAATTGTATTTTTGATTTCTCATTCGAATGACTACAATTAATGAATTATGAGTTATTTGAAACAACTTCTAAATTCACCTAGAACGATATCAGAATGAACACTTCAAGCACTCCAATAATAAATAGCAACCGAATGTTTTTCATTTGACCAGTTTGAAATGATTGAATCTTTCGAAAATCTTCATTAAATTTTTTGAAAAAATAGCATATCCATACCTTCTTTTATTTGTATTTTTTCTCCCGTATCTTTATAGACAAGTTTAGTATAAAAATGCACTAATTTTTGCTCTTGAAGGATTGTGCTTAAATACCATTTCTTGATTGTAGGAAATTGTCTTCCAATTAAAAACATGGTATCAGTTCCAAGACTTTGTTCTTCATTATTTGGAATAATACCTATCGGCCCTATCTTACCTTTCATTTGATTTTTATTGATTACGATTCGAATATAGCCTATAGTTTTATTCTCTTCTTTAATAAAATAAAAATAATTATCTGATTGGCGTATTTTTGCTAACATTGAAGATTTAAATTGAAGAAATGGAGAATGTTCATCTTGGTATTTAGAATATAATTTTTTAAATACTGATTTTTGTAATTGGTAGACTTCATCAAAGTCATGTTCATTTATTTTTTCTAGAAAAAGCATTGTTATTCCTCCTGATCCAAGATCGCATTAATGACGGATTTTTCTTGCTCTAACTTTTGCTTAATTGAATCAATTTTATCACATTTTTTTGTAAACGCTTGTATTTTTATATAGATTTGAAAATTTTTTCCAAAGAGTATGTCATTTACTTTTGGAGTTTTAATGCTCTTTATAAAATTTCTAGTGCATTGGACAAAGACTTAAAAATTGAATAACACAAAAAGACTTACTAGCGGGTACTAGTAAGTCAGTGAGAAAGAAATGAGTATCGTTGATTCAGTTGATTCAACTTTTTGAGACATGAAAATATTATACTTTAATTACTTTAGTTTCAGCTTAAGGATTTTTTTATTTTTCTAACTTTTCATAATTTTCGCAATCCTTTATCAAAACGGCTGGTTTAGACAATCAATCTCTAATTGTTAAATAAATATTATAATAAAATTAGACGATAAAGTTACATTAAAATGAAAACTAAAACTAGCTCGAAAGAACATTAAACAAAGTAATTTTTTATCTCCTTGTTTGGTATTCAAGAAAGTCATTTATTTAATCATGATTTACTTGAGAATTTTTTTAACATGTATTGATACATGTATTGATAATAAAAATTTAACGCTTAAAGAATCAATTCTTAGTAAAATTATGCACAAAATCAGTTAATCGTCTTAGTGTACTTGGTTCTACTTCAGGAAATACTCCGTGCCCTAAATTAAATATAAAGGAGCCATTTTCTTTTCCTTCGGTTAAAATACGAGTAGTTTCTTGTTTTAATTCCGACCAATCACAAGTTAAAAAGGCTGGGTCAAGATTGCCCTGAAGTGTTTGTTTCACCCCTTTTGCACGTGCTTCTGCAAAAGATAAACGCCAGTCTAAACCAATTACATCGATTTCAAATTGTTTAAATTCGTTGATCAAATGGCTACCACCAAATGCAAATAACGTAATCGGAACCTGACAGGATTTCAAACCACTAAAGATCTTTTGCATTACGGGTTTAATGTATACTTGATACTGTTGAACGTTCAAATTCCCCACCCATGAGTCAAAAATTTGTAAAGCACTGGCACCAGCTAAAACTTGAGCGTGTGCATCTTTAATAATCATATCCGCTAAGTGATCCATTAATAAATACCATACATCCGATTGTGAAATCATTAAAGATTTTGTCTTCGCGTAGTTTTTTGAAGGTCTTCCCTCAATCATATAACTCGCTAAAGTAAATGGGCCACCCACAAAACCAATCAATGGGACTTCTAACCGTTGCTGAGCTAAAATACGGATCGTTTCATAAACAAATGGTGTACTTTCTTCCGGTTCAAAAAGACGTAAGCTTAAAACATCTTGCATTGAACGAATAGGATCATCGATAATCGGTCCGACACCATCTTTGATATACACAGGAACACCAATTCCTGGAAATGGTGTGGTAATATCTTTAAATAGAATGGCCGCATCGACACCATAATCTTCTACTGGCAATGCCGTTACATCGGCACACAGTTCGGGCTGATGGACAATATCCTCTAGCGTATATATTTTTTTTAATTTACGATACTCTGGTTGCGAACGCCCTGCTTGTCTCATATACCAAACTGGAATAGTATTAGTGTCTTTTTTTAGAGCAGCATCTAAATAGGTTTTGTTTTTCATTTGTCTTCTCCTTTGACAAAATTAACAATCTTTTGTGCATATTCATTAACTTGCTGCCAATCAGTAAACTCATAGTCTTTAGTAATATCCGTTGGACCTTTAGTGATAGCCATTACTCTTAGAATAGAGTCTTGTTTTTCTTTTGTATACTTTGTATAGTTCAAAGCGCCAGCAATAATTTCCGTGTGAGCTGGTTGCCAATCAGTTGCTGATAAAAACTCACGGACATAGACATTATTCTCGATTTTAGTTTTTTCTTTATTTCTTGCTATCAAATTTAAAGCTACAAAATGAGTCTGATTACTATGAAGGATAAACGCTTCATCTTGGCTAGCAGCGATTAACTTTGGATCAAATCCACCAGTGTGAACAGCTCCCATCAAAATAACTAGTTGGTTTTGCCAATGAATATCGGTTAAACTATAGTTTTCTAAATTTTCTAGCTGGTAAACAATGTTAGCTGCTTCTAGTTCTTTTTGCAAGGCATCTGCTACTTTTTTTGTTTGACCATCTACGGTTGTATATAAAAATAAAACACTTGGATTCGTCATTTCACTTAATCTCCTGAATCTTTTTTATTTTTGGATTTTTTTGTTGAATCGCCTTGGTTGTCGTTTCACCTAGAACAAAGAAACGAAGCGACTCAATCTGAAGGCATTCATTAGCAATCTCATAAAAACGTTCGAAAATTGAGGGGCTGCTCACAAATACATCCGTAATATTATGTTGCTTCAAGCAACTCATCAATAATTGTTCATAGCCAGAGACAGCTTGATTTTGATAAATACGCCATTGAATAAAGGTGTCTAGATACCTTAAATCAGCTGACAAATTTCCGCTTATCCATAGCCATTCTCCTAGAATAACTTTTGACGACTTACCTAACCATTCCTCTTCCATTTTAATTGCTGACAAATTTTTTGACACGAAAACTCCCTGAACAGGTGTGAGAACTTCTAAAATAGCTTTTTTTGTTTGCTCACCAATGCAAACATAGCGATAGTTTGCTAACATTTGATGCGAAATTTTTTGTTTAAAGCATAAGTGAAAAAATATTTTCACTCCGTATTTACTAGTAAAGAACAGCGTATTTGCTCGCTCAAGCTCAAGCATTCTTTGTTCAGACCAAGTAAAATCGACTGAAATTTTGACCAATGGGCACTCTACAATCTTTCCACGATAGTTTTCAAATCGTTGCTGACGATCCTTTTGATTATCTGCTTGCGCTCGTAATAATAATAAGCAAGAATCATTTATCATTTTCTAACCATTCCTTTTGTTTTCTGGCGATTTTTTTGCCAATTGATGGTGACAAGTCGAACGACTCATTGTGGTAGTTTACTGTGCCACTTTGCTCATTGAAAACAATCGATTGAAACTTAAGTTGCTGATTCACAATCTCAGCATAGGCCCCTATAGGTACATTACATCCGGCACCGAATTCTGCTAAATATTCTCGTTCTTGTGTTATAGCCATGCGCGTTATCGAATCATCAATTTTTGACAAACAATCAATCAAAGGCTGGTTCGTGCGCAAACATTCCACAGCAATTACACCTTGTCCAACTGCCGGAATGAATGGTTTTTGAGCTTCTACGACATGTGCTTTTAATCCTAAATCTCTTAAAGATACCTCTAAACGATTCAAACCAGCCATAGCTAGAATGGTGGCGTCATATTCTTTGGTCACAACCTTATTTAATCGGGTATCCACATTTCCTCGAATAGATTCGTAGTAAAACTGTGGATACACACTTTTCCATTCAAATAGACGCCGCTTACTACTGGTACCAATTTTTGCTTGATTAGGCAATTGATCGATGGTTTCAATCGTATCTGCGGTAACCAAAACATCTCGAACATCCTCACGTGGTAGATAAGCAGCATGGGTTAATTGACTTGGTAACTCTGATGGCAAGTCTTTGGCACTATGGACACAAAAATCAATTGACCTGTCCAGTAAACGATGCCTAATTTCGTTCACAAAAACACCTTGACCACCAATTTTTAGTAAGCTGTCTTTTTGATTACGATCACCCTCTGTGGTGATTAGTACTTTTTCAATTTTAATATCGGGAAAATGCGAGTAAATGTATTTAGCCACTTGATCTGCTTGAATTTGCGCGAGCTTACTTTTACGTGTACCCATTCGATAAACTGTTGTCATCACTTCATACCCTCTATGCTATTTTATTTGGATTTTTCACAATCATTTTATAGAAAATGTACCCTACAATTGCAAATAACAGCGGGCCACTGACTAACCACGATGCATCGACAAATTGTTTGACTGAAATTTTTTGATAAACCGAAAAAATTATACCTAAAAAAACGGCCAAAGCTACAAGTCCGCTTAAAAGATACGTCACTTTTTTATTATTTACAAATGACAAATATGGATGTGTTGGATACAACTGTTTGAATTTTGGATAAGACAACGCAACTAATAAATAAGGAATCGAGCGTGAAATATTCGTCATAATCGTTAATTTATTATATAAGGTCGCAGCCCATTGATTTTGAAACGATAATATAAACACAAACAAAGCAATAAAAAGAGCTTGTAACCCTAACGCCTTTTTCAATTGTACTTTTTGGCTTTCTTCCGTTGTGTCGTCCCCTTTCATTCCCCTAATTGACTCTAACAAAGAACGAATAGGTACAAAAAATAGAATGGATAATAAACTAATATATGCTGTGAATAAAGTCAATGCGGTTAAGCGCATAAAGACGATCGATAATAAAGCTGCAGCTGAAGTACTCAAACCCAAAAGATTAGCAATGTTCAAACTTAATTGTCCCATCAAACCATACATTAAGTTTCCTAAATGATACGGACCATGAATAAATTCTTGTACATTGATCCCTGCACCCCAAAAGACAATCCCCAAAATATATAGACTTAGAATAACAATTCCGCTGACTAATAAGTATTTCCCAAAATTACGTTTTAGTTCACCTGTATTATTTACTAAGCTAGAAACTGTATCCAACCCACCGAATGCGGTGATTCCAAATAATAAAAAGGATAAATTTTCGATTGGTGTTTGAAACTGACCTTGTGATTTAAATAAATCATTCACATGGAAGGGTTCAGCTAATTTACCATGATGACCAATGAACAACAACAAACTACCAACAAACATTACAGAAACTAAAAATAGCATAAAACGACCACTCATTACAGAAAAGAATGAAATATTACGAAATCCCCGAAAGGTGGCAAGCGTCATACCAATAATTAATAAAATAGATAAAATTCCCACCCATTGAATCGCTGAAAAATTCAATAAATGCTGCTTAGAGCTCGTCAAATCCTTACCAAAAATCAATATAGATAATGGAATCCATGTCTTCATAACTAGACTAATCATCCAAGTAAAATAGCTTCCATACCATAGAAAAGTGGCAATAAATGCAACTTTTTCAGTATTAGTTTCCTTTAACCAAGAATATACCCCACCCTTTTCATTTTGATAAACACTTGTTAAATCAGATAATATAATGCAATAAGGAAAAAAATATACAACTGCACATAAAATAAACCAAGGAATTGCCGAATAAGATTTTAAAAAAAATGCATCCGACATGCTTGAAAATGAGAATACAGTTGTAATAATGATAACTAAGAGCTTTGCTCTCGTAAACTTCTTGTTTAGTGCCATAAAAAAATATTTCCTCTCTTCCTTTAATCAGTGAAATTAATCACCAAGGATGACCTTATACAAAAACAGTGAAAAATACAAAGAAAGTGCTTGTGAAATTTCCGAAATCTAGTTGAATCACAATTTGAATGACAAGTGACTAATAAAAAGTACCTATCTATTTATAGTGACCCAAAAATTTAGAGGTTTTTAAAGTTGAAAAAATCTATTCTGTCGTTTATGCTTTCATTTTTGGTGTTAAGCAGTCTTTAATTTTATTCTTATAATTTTTTTGAATATTTTGTAGCTGTTGACTTTTCTGTATTTCATAGTGAACAACACCTTTAATAAACTATTGGTGTTAGTATCAAATCCTAGACAACTTTTCGTAGAGACAAAAATAGATTAAGTTTATTTATGAGGAAATGATTTTTTCAACAAGTAAAAATAGTTAGTTATTAACATATACAATTGAATTAGAAAACAAAAACTTTGATTTAAAAATACATTTATCCAGCACAGCGGGTTAGCAAATAAGCCTTTGCACCGGTAATTCAAGAAGTCTATCTGAAATATATGTTTACTTAGTAAAATGTGATTTATGTTCTTTTGATATTCCTTGGTATCATTACGATCTAAGTCTTGATATCTAGTTTTTTAAACGATTTATCAGTACACTCTTCCCAATATTCGAAATGTTTTTTGTCTATTCAATAATCAGCCCCCCCCCCAACTTCTGTAAACATCATCCCCTATTCTTTCTTCCCATACTAATGTCCAGCTTTCCATAAGTAACTTCTCTTTTGTTCCTTACTTTACCATTTATACAATGGATGACTCATTTTTGACTAGTTCACCACAAACGGACTTTCATATTTCTCTTAATTTCATCTATCAGATAGACAGTAAAACACTCTAGTTAAAACGCTTTACATTATATAGGAAGCGTTTTGATTTTTAGGTAAATTTATGCAGATTAGAATAATATGAAATTTCGCCCAAAATCCTTTCATAAAGAAAGGGTTTTTTTGATTGTTTATTACTGTTTTTGACTGTTTTTGATTGATTAATACGAAATTCTATGCTAATATACTGCGTGATGGGGTGATTGTAAATGCTTACAGAACTACGGCGACAACGAATCCTTTCTTTATTAAAAGAATATGAGATGGTGACGCTTACTGAATTGACTGATTCATTGAACGTTTCCGAGTCTACGATTCGACGAGATTTACAGTTTATGGAAGACCACGGTCTACTATTGCGTGTCCACGGAGGCGCAAAAAAAGTCAACACTTTGAACGTTGAAGCAAATATGAATGAAAAAAGCCAAGTCAATGTCGAAGGCAAGATTGCTATCGCCAAATATGCGGCCTCACTCATTCAGCCAAATGAAATTATTTATTTAGATGCTGGAACAACTACTTTCCAGATGATTACCTTTTTACCAACTGACGTCCAACTAAAAGTCGTGACGAATTCGGTAAAACACGCAGCCCAGCTGAGTGACTATCAAATCGAAACAATCATTTTAGGTGGCAATGTCAAACTTTCTACACAAGCCTCTACCGGTGTCACGACAAGTGAACAACTGCAACAATATCGTTTTGACCAAGCGTTTATTGGAATCAACGGGATTGATCTACATGCAGGATTTACGACACCAGACATCGAAGAAGCTCATCTCAAACGAATTGGTCTAAAAAACAGCGCACGACCGTTTATTCTAGCGGACGCGACAAAATTTCAAACGATCAATTTTGTTCAAGTTGCACCCGTACATGCTGCTGAAATTATTACTGATCACTGTCCTTCTGATATTCGTAAACGATTATCCCTACATACAACTATAAAGGAGGTCATAATATGATTTATACAATGACATTAAACCCTTCCATCGATTACATCGTGCATGTCGATCAATTGGAAATGGGCGCGGTAAACCGTATGGCAACTGATTTTAAACTCCCTGGTGGAAAAGGAATCAATGTCTCACGTATTTTAAAACGCGTCGGTACTGATTCTGTTGCGTTAGGCTTTCTTGGTGGATTCACTGGCACATTTATCAGTGACTGGTTAACACAAGAAGGAATCAATTGCGCATTTACAAGCGTTCAAGACGATACGCGTATCAATATCAAATTAAAAGCTGGTGAAGAAACTGAAATCAATGGGGTTGGCCCCGTGTTATCAGATGATGAAATCACGGCGTTAAAAGAAGCTTTAGCTCAAGTAACTGTTGGCGATATCGTCGTGTTAGCTGGTAGTACACCAAAAAGCTTACGCGCCAACTTTTACCAAGAACTGATCACATTGATCAAAGAAAAAGGTGCTGAATTTGTTATCGACACAACTGGTGAAGATCTATTGAACTCACTTTCTTCTCAACCATTATTGGTAAAACCAAATAATCATGAATTAGCTGAAATGTACCACACGAAATTTGAAAAAATGGAAGATATCTTTCCCTATGCTGAAAAATTACGTGAAACTGGAGCTAAAAATGTCTTGATCTCAATGGCTGGCGATGGTGCTTTACTATTTTGTGATCAAGGGATCTACCAATCAAACGTCTTAAAACGTCCTTTGAAAAACTCAGTTGGGGCTGGTGATTCAATGATCGCAGGTTTCATTGGGGCATTTGCTAAAGATCAAGATCCTATCGAAGCTTTCAAATGGGGCGTGGCTTGTGGAAGTGCAACAGCATTTTCAGATGATCTTGCTACCGCAGATTTTATTCACGAATTGTTACCTGAAGTTGTCATTACCAAACTATCTTAATATACAGGGGGAAATAAAATGAAAATCAACGATCTTTTAGTAAAAGATGCTATGATCATGGATTTGAAAGCGACTGACAAGCGCGGTGCTATCGATGAAATGGTCCAAAAATTATACGACACTGGCCGTATCAGTGACGTTGAAACCTTTAAAGAAGGGATTTTAGCACGTGAAGCCCAAACATCAACTGGTTTAGGCGACGGAATCGCTATGCCTCACTCAAAAAATGCAGCTGTAAAAGAAGCAACTGTATTGTTTGCGAAATCAAATGCTGGTGTAGACTATGAAGCATTAGACGGTCAACCGACTTTCTTATTCTTTATGATCGCTGCTCCAGATGGTGCCAATGATACTCATTTACAAGCATTAGCGGCCTTATCTCGCCAATTGATCAATCCAGAATTTGTGGAAAGCTTAAAAGGTGTTCAAACACCTGATCAAGTCCAAGCGATTTTTGCAGCGGCTGAAGCAGAAGAAGCAAAAGAAAAAGAAGCTGAAGCAAAAGCTGAGGCTCAAGCACAAGATGCTCCTACAGCAAGTGATCGTCCTTATGTGATCGCTGTTACCGCTTGTCCAACTGGAATCGCCCACACCTATATGGCTGAAGATTCATTAAAGAAAAAAGCCAAAGAAATGGGTATCGATATCAAAGTTGAAACAAATGGTTCAGATGGAATCAAACATCGTCTAACGGCTGAAGATATCGAACGCGCCACTGCCGTTATCGTTGCAGCCGACAAAAAAGTCGAAATGGACCGTTTCGATGGTAAAAAATTATTGAATCGTCCAGTTGGTGATGGAATCCGTAAGACAGAAGAATTATTGACATTAGCTGTTGAAGGAAAAGCACCTGTTTATCATGCTGAAAATAACAGCAGCAGTTCAGAAGAAGAAACGTCTAAAGGTTCTGTCGGTCAAGAGATCTACAAAAACTTGATGAATGGTGTATCCCACATGTTACCATTCGTTATCGCTGGTGGGATCATGATCGCCCTATCCTTTATGATCGACCAATTTATGGGTGTACCTCAAGATCAATTAAGTAAACTAGGTTCATACCATCCAATGGCCGCAAACTTCAACCAAATCGGTAGTGCAGCTTTTGCCTTTATGTTACCTGTGTTTGCTGGATATATCGCAGCAAGTATTGCCGATCGTCCTGGTTTGATCGTCGGATTTGCAGCTGGTGCGTTAGCAAGTAGTGGGTATGCCTTTAACAACTTTGGTGGTGAACCGAAGAGTGCTGGTTTCCTAGGTGCGTTGATCGGCGGTTTCTTAGCAGGTTACGTAATCTTATTCTTGAAAAAAATCTTCAGTGGCCTACCAAAATCACTTGGTGGAATTAAAACAATCTTGTTCTATCCTTTCTTTGGATTATTGATTACTGGATTCTTAATGACTTTCATCAATATCCCAGTAAGTGCGATCAACACAGCGTTAAACAACTTCTTATCATCATTAAGTGGTGCGAACGCGGTATTACTTGGAATTTTAGTTGCAGGTATGATGGCTGTCGATTTAGGTGGACCTATCAATAAAGCCGCTTATGTGTTTGCGACATTAAGTTTAGCAGAATCTGTTACTTCTGGTGGTTCAGTCGTTATGGCTGCTGTTATGGCCGGTGGTATGGTTCCTCCATTAGCAATTTTTGTAGCCACTACTTTATTCAAGAAAAAATTTGACCAAAGTCAAGTTGATGCTGGTTTGACTAATATCGTAATGGGACTTTCATTTGTAACTGAAGGTGCGATTCCATTTGCTGCAGCCGATCCATTACGTGCGATCCCAAGTTTCGTAATCGGTTCTGCTTTAACTGGTGGTCTAGTTGGTGCCTTAGATATTAAATCTCTAGCTCCGCATGGTGGAATCTTCGTTATTCCATTGGTAAGCAACCCATTAATGTACTTGTTATTCATCTTTATCGGAGCAATCGTTTCTGGTGTGATCTTCGGATTATTAAAAAAACCAGTTGCTAAATAAAGTCTAAAAAAGCTAGCCGAGTCATTCGGCTAGCTTTTTATTTTTTTTACTTCATGGTACACTACAAGTAATTGAAATGGAGGAATTCAACATGGGATTAAAATTTCAACGTGATGACGCCTTAGATAAACGTCTAGAAGATTTTGCATTTTTACCTCCTGAAGAAGAAAAAGAAGCTATCGATATCAGCCGTTTTTTACTTCCAGAAGATGACGAGGAAAAGAAACAAAAAGAGGAGCACTCAAATTAGAGCGCTCCTTTTTTATGGTCGAACCATCGCAGCTTCAATTGCAGCCCAGGCTTCTTCTTTTCCTTGTTTTGTCACCGAAGAAAACAAGATGAATTCATCTTGTTCATCAAAATCTAAGGCTTTTTTGATCACACTAATATGTTTATTCCATTTACTACGTGGAATCTTGTCGGCTTTTGTAGCGACTACGATTACTGGAATATCATAGTATTTCAAAAATTGATACATCTGAACATCTTCTACTGAAGGTGCATGACGTAGATCAACTAATGAAATCACGGATTTCAGTTGTTCGCGCTCAGCTAAATACGTCTCGATCATTTTGCCCCATTTTGCTCGCTCTGTTTTTGATACTTTTGCATAGCCATATCCTGGGACGTCTACAAAATGTAGCGCATTTTCAATCAAGAAAAAATTTAATGTTTGCGTTTTTCCGGGTTTTGATGATGTTCGAGCTAGGTTACGACGATCGACTAATGTGTTGATAAAAGATGATTTCCCAACATTAGATCGTCCTGCTAAAGCAATCTCTGGTAGATCCGTCTCCGGATATTGGGCAGGCGATACGGCACTGATCACGATATCGGCATTGTGTACTTTCATAGTATTCCTCCTAAAAAAGGGGAAATCCAAATGCGATTTCCCCCACTTTTTCTATCCAGCTTTTTCTTCTGTATAAATAATTACTGGTTTTTCTTCTTCAAGTGCTGCAGCTTTTGTGATGATTACTTTGGCAATCGCTTCATCTGAAGGTACGTCAAACATGATGTCCATCATGATTTCTTCGATAATCGAACGTAATCCGCGCGCTCCAGTGTTGCGTTCGATCGCTTTTTGCGCGATTGCGCGTAATGCGTCATCTTCAAACACTAGCTCTGTATCATCTAAAGCTAATAATTTCGTATATTGTTTGACTAAAGCATTCTTAGGTTCCGTTAAGATATGCACTAAATCATCAACGGTCAACTTGTCTAATGCAGCCATTACCGGTAAACGTCCGATGAACTCAGGAATCAAACCAAATTTCAATAAATCTTCCGGGATAATGTATTTCATGACACTATCTTTGTCCGGTACTTTTTGGTTATTGCTTCCAAAACCGATCGTTTTTTCACCCATACGATTTTTGACGATTGTTTCGATCCCATCAAACGCACCACCTACAATAAATAAGATGTTGCTTGTGTCGATTTGGATCATTTCTTGATGTGGATGTTTACGACCACCTTGTGGCGGAACATTCGCTGTTGTGCCTTCTAAAATTTTCAGTAATGCTTGTTGCACACCTTCACCAGAAACGTCACGCGTGATCGATACATTCTCACTTTTACGTGCAATTTTATCGATTTCGTCAATATAAATAATTCCGCTTTGTGCATATTCAACATCAAAGTCAGCAGCTTGTAACAGTTTTAATAAGATATTTTCAACATCTTCTCCTACATATCCAGCTTCTGTCAAACTCGTTGCGTCTGCGATCGCAAATGGCACATTCAAGCTTTTAGCAAGTGTTTGTGCTAAAAATGTTTTTCCAGAACCAGTTGGTCCAATCAAACAAATGTTACTTTTTTGTAGCTCAACGTCTGCTGTATCTGTTTCATTGTTGGCATTGATTCGTTTATAGTGGTTGTATACCGCTACGGCTAATGCTCGTTTGGCACGGTCTTGACCAATCACGTACTCATTTAAAGTTTTTAATAGCTCTTGTGGTTTTGGCACTTCTAGTAACTCGTGAATCGTATCTTCAGAAAATTCTTCATCGATAATCTCTTTACACAATTCAATACATTCGTCACAGATATACACGCCTGGACCGGCTACTAATTTTCTTACTTCTTCTTGGGCTTTGCCACAAAAAGAGCAACGTACTGTTTCATTTCCATTTGTATTTTCGTACAAATTCGTCACCCCTTACTGCTTTTTTACGTAAAATAGTAAAAAGCAATCTATACACTTCATTTCTCCATAATAGCATATTCTACAGGAAAGAAAAAGCTATTGCTATCTGCTTTTTAGGGAAATTAATGAAAGAATAAAGTTTGAATAGTTTTCCGTTATATTTGAATAATAAATCATCATATTTTTGCTCATCAATTCTAGCCAGAACCGTAAAAAAACTAGCAACCCCAAATGGAGTTGCTAGTTTTTATCGATTTAATTACGCTTCAACTACTGTAGATGTTACTAAGTCAACAGCTTTTTTCATTGTTACGTCGTGTTTTAGCATATCTTCAGTCAATACGCGTTTCACTTGTGCTTCTGGCATGTTGTATGTTTCAGAAAGCTCTTTGATTTCATTAGCGATTTCTTCTTCAGTTGCTTCTAAGCCTTCAGCTTTTGCAATCGCTTCGATCACTAAGTTCGTTTTCACGCGAGTGTCTGCTTCTGCTTCAAATTGTTGGTGCAAGTCTTGTTCTGTAGAACCAGTTAATTGGTAGTACATTTCAGGAGAGATTCCTTGACGTTGCATGTTGTTTAAGAATTCGTCCATTGCACGGTGTACTTCATCGTGAACCATTACGTGTGGTAATTCAACGATTTCAGCATTTTCCACTGCTTGGCGGATTGCGGCTTCTTCAACAGCATCTTTAGCTGCTTGCGCTTTGCTTTCAGTTAATTCTTGACGGAATTTTTCTTTTAATTCAGCTAATGAAGATACGCTATCATCAACGTCTTTTGCAAATTCGTCATCTAATTCAGGAAGTTCTTTTGCTTTTACTTCATGAACAGTTACTTTGAAGACAGCTTCTTTGCCTGCTAAGTCTTCTGCTTGGTAGTCTTCAGGGAAAGTTACTGTAACGTCTAGAGAGTCACCAGCTTTTTGGCCAACTAATTGCTCTTCGAAACCTGGAATAAATGAACCAGAACCTAATTCTAATGAATAGTTTTCACCTTTTCCACCTTCAAAAGCTTCTTCGCCAACAAAACCTTCAAAATCGATCACAACTGTATCACCTTCAACAGCAGCATCTTCTTTGATTGCTAATTCAGCTTGTTGTTCTTGAGCAGATTTCACACGTGCGTCTACGTCTTCATCTGTTACTTCAGTATCTTGTTTTTCAACAGTTAAGTTTTTGTATTCACCTAATTTTACTTCAGGTTTTACAGTTACTTCTGCTTCGATCGTCCAAGCTTCACCTTTATCCATGCTTTTCACATCGATTTTTGGTTGTGCAACTGGATCGATTCCAGCTTCTAAAACAGCTGCTTCATAAGCTGCTGGTAAAACAGCGTTCAATGCATCTTCATACAATGCTTCTTCGCCGTACATACGGTTAAATACAGTACGTGAAACTTTCCCTTTACGGAATCCAGGTACGTTTAAATTTCCTTTCACGCGATTAAATGCAGTTGTCAATCCTTTTTGGATTTCTTCATTTGCAATTGAAAATGTCAATACACCATCATTTGTGCCTTTTTTTTCAAACTTTGCAGTCATGTAATTCCCTCCGAATATCTGTCTATTGTTATATGAAATAGCTTCATGCATACTTTTAAATAGTACACTATACAGGCCCAATTGTAAACATTTTAAACACAAACTCCGTTATTTCTCAGCCATTTTTTAAGAAAATAACGAGAATTTTAGCCGAATCTTTTCTTTTGTTTCTTGGATATTTGCTAGTGCGATTTCCTGATACACTGGCTGTGCTAAATGACTAACTTTGTAATCTAATGCATAGACATCGATCCATTGTGTCACGTCTTTAACTTCTGGTAAAAATGGATAAAGATAGGCCCAATGTGCACGTATTTCGGCTACTGTTGCCGCTAATGTCTGCGGTTCATTTGCCAATCGTCTACTTTCTTGATCTAATACTTGTAACTGCTTGCTTCCTTCTAGCGTCGTTAAAGTAGAAAAATCGATCGCATGTTGTTGTTTTGTCAATGGATGGGTCACGTCTAAAACACGTGACTCATTTAGTTTGACCAAGAGTTCGGCTGCTTTACTTTTTAACGCGACTTGTGTTTCTGCTTGATAAACCAGTAGTTCAGGCAATAGTGTTTTTGCTTGTTGACTTGTCAATCCTTCTAAAAAAGCCAGCCAAGCTTTAACTTGACGTTTTCCTTGTTTTAAATCCAACAATTGGCGTGCTTTTTGGGTTGCTTGTTCTGGATGAAACTGTAGATAGCCATTTTCCATCATCAATACAGTTTGCTGCAAGTCATCTTGACCTAGTGCACAACTAACAAACCATGCATCTAAAAACCGATATGTCTTACATAGCGCTTGAATGTAGCAAGTGTACATGTTCTGTGTTGTGAGTAAGGCGGCGTGTTCTTTTAAATACAACAAGACAGCTTCATATTCGCCCAAAGCCATTTGACAGTGTACGATCATTTCTTGCTCCTCTTTAGCAAGTGACTCCGGTACTAATTGCGCTAATGCGGACAAACAAGCATGATACTCTTCATTTAAAAAAGCGGTCTTAGCTTGTGCTTGTAAGCGTTGGTGCTCATCTGGAAATAACACGGTCAAAGACTCACTTCCTTATATGCTGCTTCTACTTGATTCGATTCATCTGTTTGATGTAAAAAAGACGCAACTATCTTTAGATTCACCACAGAGGTATCGCAAAAGAGATCGGCGATTTGTTGCTTTCTTTTCGTAAATAAAATCGGTGCGTATAAAAAGAGATTCAAGATCGGGATACTTAAAAAGAACCGTCCACATCCTTCACGCAACAAAACAGTTTGCCAATCCAATGTGGAACTCGTCAAAGAGACGACCCGGATGCCAAAAATCATTTTACCGATCGTTTGCCCGTGATTGTATTTAGTCAGTAAAATAAAGTAACCATAGTAAACGATCAAACCGCAAATTCCATATACACTAAACGTACCAAGTGTTGAAAACGTGATAAACATGCCCACGATCGTACGCACCACTTGAGTCAATGCGGCAATACAAATCAGATCGAGGAGCAATGCAAACATGCGAATCCACACACCACTAAAAAAATAAGGTGGTAATGCAGTATTTACCTCAGCAATCTCTGGAGGAAGTGTCGCTTGGCTTTGTTGTTTGATCGCATTGATTTCTGTTTGTGTATACTGTTGTTTTTTACTTTGTACGACCAATTCACTAAAAAACGTTTCTTGTTTTTCGCTCATCTTACTCCCCTCCATACATATACATTGGTTTTGGTGCACTTTGCGTTCCAATACTTTCGATCACTTTCGTCAAACGAGTTTCTGGACTTTGTGTCAACCCTTGCCATTGCGCTAATTTCGCACCAAAGAAGGTTTGGGCAAATCCTGTACTGCTTGTTCCATATTCAAACACTTGTGCATGTTTCAAGTTTTTATCTTTGCGCAAAGCAGTTAATACTTGATCTTCATACCCAATCTCATCGACTAGACCATTTTTAACTGCTTGACTTCCATCGTAAATACGACCGTCTGCTAATTTATATACGGTTTCTTTAGGTAACTTACGGCCAGTTGCTACAATATCTACAAATCGTTCATATGAGCTATTGATATAGTCTTGCATCACATTTTTTTCTTCTTCACTTGGCTCTTTTGTTGGTGCATTCATATCTTTTAATGCCCCGCTTTTGTATGTTTGTTCTTTTAATCCTAATTTTTCTAATAATCCGGCATAATTTAAACTAGAAGAAATGACCCCAATCGAACCAGTAATCGTTTCATCTGTAGCAAAGATTTTATCTGCCGATGCAGAAATATAATATCCGCCACTAGCAGCCATGCTTTGCATCGATACATAGAGTGCTTTTTTCTTATCTTGAATCAAATGGATCTGTCTAGCAAGTTCTGCACTTTCATATACCCCACCACCTGGTGAATTAACCTCTAATAACACTGCTTTGATAGAATCGTCTTCTTGGATCGCTTGTAACTGTTGCAATACAAAATCATGATTGTATCCTTCACTTGAAAATAATCCACTCGACTCACCTGTATCGGCAATTGTACCATCGATCGTAACTTTTACGATACGCTTATCGACAACGCCGGGTTCCAATTGATTTTCAGCTAACTCATTGCTTCCATATAAAATACTTTGGACAGTCGTTAATTTATTCTTTTCTGTTTGATCGTCTGAAGAGCCCATCACACTGACTAGTATCGAGCCTACGACAACGACACCAAATATTCCCACTGCTACCCATCTTCTTTTATTCATTTCTTATCCCTCTACTTCCATTTAATATTTATGGTCAAATACAAGAACATCTTGTTTATCCCCAGTCGTTTCTTTGGTATGTGCTTTTTCTTCTAATACGAAGCCACCATAGTATTCTTTGGTCAATACATCTTGAATTTGGAATGGTCTTGCTTGTTTTACAGTCAATGCATCAGGATCGAGTTCTTGAATGCTATCCCAGCCAGTATCTAAAAATATCGGTGTGTCTTCGCCTACACCTGAAGCTTCTAAAGCTGCGATCGTTGTTTTTAATTGTTTTAATGTCATGATTTCCATTGTGTGGCCCCTTTTAAAAAAAGAGAAAAAGATTCGATTTCACTTTTTCTCTTTTTTAATTCTTTATTCGTGTTATTGATAAGTTTGTGCAAGATAAGAAAGTAGATCATCGGCTTGTTTGATCGCCGTATACTCGCCTTCACTATCTTCAAACATGCTAACAGTCAAATAGTTGTGCTTGCCATAATCATAAGCAAATAAGAAACTATTTTCTGTTCCAGTGGTATCATCTTGTGATTGTTTGATTTCTGCCGTACCCGTTTTAGCTGCGACATCGATTCCTAAAGCATTTAATCGATACCCAAAGGCTGTGGGTTCCGTCACAACTGCACGCAAGTCACTACCGACGATCTTCACTGCATCTTGACTGATGACATTGTCTTTTGTTTTTGTTTTGGCATCAAGTAGTAATCGTGGATATACCAAATTTCCTTCGTTTGCAAATACCGAATACATCGTTGCTTGCTCTACTGGACTGATCAATAACTGGCCTTGCCCATAGCCCGTATCCGCTAATAAAATCTCTGAATTAAATTGATCGGCATTTGAAATTTGTGCGGCTTTCATCTCAAATGGTAGATCAAGGGTTTCTCCAAAAATAAAGCGATTCAATCCTTCTCTAAATGTCGCTTCGCCCATTTTTAATGTTTGTTGTGCAAAGTAAATATTATCTGAATACATCAAAGCATCTTTTAAATTGACTTCATCGGTCTGTTGGACACGGGTCACTTGATAATCTCCCCATGAGTCATCTTTTTGCCATTTCAATGATGGGATCGCAATTTTTTGATCTGGATCAAGCATTTTTGCATCGATTCCTAAAGCAGCCGTAATCGTTTTAAAAGTCGAGCCCGGAGCATAACGTGTCGCAAAGCGACTGATAAACGGTTTGGCTTCATTTTCAGCATATGCATTGTAGTCTGCTGTTGAGATACCATTGGCCATTTTATTCGGATCATAGCTTGGTGAACTGGCCAAAGCGAGTAGATCTCCAGTTTTAGGCATCGTAGCAACCGAAGATCCTTTTTTGCCCCCTAAATGTTCAAAAGCGATTTTTTGTGCATTGCTATCTAAAGTCAATGTAACGTCTTGACCATTGGTGACTTGTTTTTCTAATAAAACTTTTTTTTCTTGTTGATCTTGATCTAATAAAACGATCTTACCACCGTCTTGACCACGCAATGTATCATCCAGTGTTTGTTCAAGTCCTGATCGTCCAATTAATTGCCCAGCTTCCAATTTTGTATTTTTCTCCAAATCTTCTGCTGTTACTTCTCCTGTGTAGCCAATCAATTGCGCCGCGGCTTCTCCTAATGGATAATAACGACCTGTAGTTTGTCTAATCTCCACACCAGGAAGGTTTTCATTTGGTGCGTCTTTTGTCACTTTCAATGGTACGAAAGCATCACCTGTCACCCAACTTTGAGCTAAAGTTTGGTTGATTCCTTCACTAGTCAATCCATATAAAGTTGCGATTTGTGCGATCGCATTTTCTTTTTGTTCTCCTAGCTGTCCTGGAATAATTCCGACTTGATCAAGCGTATCATTGATTGCTAGACCTTGCTGATTTCGATCGAATATTTGCCCTCTTGTAGCTGAGAGCGGCTGATAAGAGACCGTATCGTCTTTTGTCATATCCGGGAAAATCAAAGCTGGTGTCCATTTTATCTTATCCTTATCAACCAGCGCTTGATACGTCGCCGTATATTTTCCTAATGACGTACTTAACGTGAGTTCGTAAGACACTTCGCACCCTTTTTGTTGTTTCATAGTCTTCATCTGATCGACTTTGACTGCTGTTACTCCGATTCCTTGGTAAATATTTTGATATTTCGTCGCCAACTCATCTTCTTTAAGCCCTGCTGTTTTGATTGAATCTGTTGTCACATATTGGCTGAGTTCTGTAAATTTTTGTTGGCTCAAGGCTTGGGTAAACTCCATCACAACTTCTTTGGCTTTGGCTTGTGCTTGATGTGTTTGGTAATACCAAGTTGCACCACCCACACCGAATAAAATCGCGATTCCACCGATGCTCCATAACTTATATTTTGTCTTCATAATACCCTCCATTAGTCAAAAAAGCTGCGAGAGAAGTGGTTCTCTTCACAGCTTTTTTAAGGTTAATCTAAACCGATTTCTTCACGTACGACTGCCGCGATTTTTTCAACATAGTACGTAACTTTTTCATCGGTTGGCGCTTCTGCCATCACGCGTAACAACGGTTCTGTTCCAGAAGGACGAACTAAAATCCGACCTTCTCCATTCATCTCTTGTTCCGCTTCTTCGATTACAGCTTTGATTTTTGGAACGTCCATTGCACCATATTTATTCGATACACGGATATTGACTAATTGTTGAGGATAGATCTCAACTTCTGCTGCTAACTCAGATAACGTCTTTCCAGTTTCCTTCATGACATTTAACAATTGGATACCAGACAACATCCCATCACCAGTTGTATTAAAATCTAGGAAAATCATATGTCCAGACTGTTCTCCACCAAAATTGTAGTCATTTTTGCGCATCTCTTCTACGACATAGCGATCCCCAACTTGAGTGATCACATCTTTTAGACCGATTTGTTCTACCGCTTTATGAAACCCGAGATTACTCATGACTGTCGTCACGATCGTATCGTGTTTTAGACGTTTCTTTTCCGCAAGATATTTTGCGCAGATATACATAATTTTATCGCCATCGATAATGTTCCCTAATTCATCTACCGCGATTACGCGATCACCATCACCATCAAATGCCAGACCAGCATCGGCTTGTTTTTCAACAACCATCGCAGCTAATCTTTCAGGATGGGTTGAGCCTACACCATCATTGATGTTTAACCCATCTGGTGACGTTCCCATCGTATAAAAATCTGTCTCTAAATCGGCAAATAAACGATTGACACTTGATGCTGTCGCACCATTTGCCGCGTCGATACAAACCGTCAAACCTGAAAGATCACTTGGAATCGTTTGAACTAAAAATTGTGAATACTTCATTAGTCCTTCAGGATATTCTTCTACCGTGCCTAACCCAGTTGATGAAGGACGAGGTAGTGTATCTTCTGGTGCATCCAATAATGCTTCGATTTCTGCTTCTTGGTCGTCAACTAATTTAAAACCGTCACTTCCAAAAAATTTGATCCCATTATCTTGTGCAGGGTTATGTGATGCTGAAATCATCACACCTGCGCTCGCTTTTTGCAAGCGTGTTAAGTATGCGACACCTGGTGTTGAAATCACCCCTAGTTGAAAGACTTCGATCCCCACTGAAAGCAAGCCTGCGATTAAGGCATTTTCTAACATTTGACCAGAAATTCGTGTATCTCGCCCTACTAATACACGTGGTGTGCGGTCAGCACTTTCATGTTGGCTTAATACATATCCGCCACAACGGCCTAATTTAAAGGCTAATTCTGGTGTAAGTTCAGTATTAGCTTCTCCTCTAACTCCGTCGGTTCCAAAATATTTTCCCATAATGTCCTATATCCTCTCTTATTCAAAAAACTCAATTTGTGGTTTCGCTAGTAACGACTTCTTCAGACACTGACGTACTAGTTTCTGTTTCGCTAGTCGTACTTGCTGTCGTTTCATTAGTGCTTGTTGAACTGCTAGAAGCAGCCGATGTTTGCGCACGACTAGACGAGGTGGTACTTGTTGTTGGCTTTTGTACAGGTTTGATCGTTACTGTCACTTCATTTGGTGATACTTCGACTCCTTCTGGTACATCGACTGGTGTCGTGACTTGAGTTTGTTTGACTACATTGTCGATATCGACCGATACCGAAACTTGAGTGACTTGATCAAGTGCTGCTTGTTCACCACTTACCGTCACATTGTATTCATTTAACTCATAATCGATCGATGATAGACTTGTAGCCATCTCTCCCGTTGGCACGACCGTGATCGGCACTTGCTTAGAAGGCAGTGTGACTGTTGCGCTTACGGTCACTTGTTCTGGTGAAATCACGACCGGTAACTTTTGACCATTCGCATCTACCGCTGCTACAGCTAATTTTGCATTGATATCTTTGGTCGCATTGACGATTGAATTAGCAGATACAAGCACTTGGTCGATTTCTTTTACTGTTTCTTCGCCCGTCGTTACCGACACTGTACTCGGTTCGATTGCTATTTTACCTAATTCATAGCCATCTTGCAAATTTGCTTGCGATAAATCTGTTTTGACATCAAATGTTTTGGTGACTTTTTTCTCGATTGTGACAGTGATCGTTTTGGTTTCAAGTGTTGCACTGACGCCACTACTTAAGTTTTCGACCTTGAGTGCGACTTCATGTGTTCCAGGCTCCAGTCCATCAAGGTCTGCGATCACTCTAAAATTACGCGTTTCGGTATTCAGTTCCGTATTCAATTGGACCCGATTATCACTTTTTAATTTGACCGTTACGGTTGGTGTAAATCCTTGAATAAAATATTTATTAGAGTCATATTGTGGTTGGATCGCAATTTCTTTTAACGTTTCCTCATAACTTGTTGGTGTGGGAATGATATTTCCTTGTAATGTCGATCCATTTGCATTAAAAAATAACACTAAGGTAAACAATAACGAAATCACTGCATAAAAAATATTTTTGCGCCGCTTCGTTTTTAACATTATTTATCCCCCTTTTTACTCAAGCGATTCATCTCATCGATGAAGACCTTATAAAAAGGTTTTTTAACAGTTTTTTCTTCATTTGGAATCAATTCACGACGTAAGATCGCTAAATATTCTTCGCGAGTCAGACCAGGTAATAATTGGTTGTTCATGGTAATGCTCACATCCCCAGTTTCTTCAGATACGATAAACGTTACCGCATCGCTCACCTCAGAGACACCCACTGCTGCACGGTGCCGTGTTCCAAACTCTTTTGGAATCAACAAGCTCTCAGATAAAGGCAAATATGCACAACAGACACTGATTTTACCATCGCGGATAATCACAGCACCATCGTGTAGTGGTGTATTGGGGATAAAGATATTGATCAACAATTCTCCACTGATATCTGCATCAACAGGAATCCCGGTTTCGATATATTCTTCTAATCCGGTATTACGTTCGATCGTCACTAATGCTCCGATTTTTCGTTTTGACATATATTGGATCGCTTTATCAAACGCTAAAATCATTTGCTCATCTTGACGTTTATTTGATTTTGTCGAATTAAAAAACGAAGTCCGGCCTAAATGCTCTAACCCACGGCGAATCTCTGGTTGAAAAATGACGATAGCGGCGATCACACCATACGTGATGACTTGATCCATCAGCCATGAAAGTGTATGTAGCCCAATCAGCTCTGCTACAAAACGTGTTGCGATAAAGACCGCAACCCCTTTTAATAATTGGATCGCTTTCGTTCCGCGAACCAATTGAATCAATTTATATAAAATAAACCAAACCACTAGAATATCTAGTAAATTAATGGCAAAATCCCAAGATAAAAAATCAACGGAAACAAACTGTTTCCAGTGTTCCAAATTAAAAAAATTCGATAAGTTAATTGACATATATGAAGCCTTCCTTTGCTCTCAGACTTTTCAACTTTTAGTATAACATAAGCGTTTTTTAAAATTGAACAAAATCATGACTTTTTCCGAAATTTTTTAAAAACTTTTTGCATCCGTAAAAAAGAAGTGTGACAGAAAATTGTCACACTCTTAAAAATCAAATATGCGATTTTTTTAGAAGTAGCTTATTGACTACACCCTCTTTTACTCGTGCTGCTTTCGCGCAGCTCGTCTGGCCAAACGACGTTGGGTCGCTTCATCGACTTCAGTTGACTTTTCTTCATGATTTCGTTTACCAGTCAATCCTTCATAATAGCTAAAGCGTTGTGTCACTTGCTCGGTCAATTCGTTTACCATCGGGGTCAATGTTTTGGTTTTTTGCGTCTGTTTAAATCGCAATTGTAACGTTAAAAAGTCTTCTAAGCGTTCGAATTTAGGCCGTTTCGTATCTAAAGTAAATCGTTTCGTTTCTGGGTGATACCGATACAGTGGCCAATAGCCGCTTTCAACAGCTAATTTGGCTTCGGTTAGACTTTGTCGCATACCACCGATCAATCCATGCGCGATACACGGCGTATAGGCGATTAAAATCGATGGTCCAGGGAATTTTTCAGCTTCTTCAATCGCTTTGATCGTCTGTATCGGACTAGCTGCAAATGAAATTTGAGCCACATAGACCGATTCATATGTCATCGCGATTCTTCCTAAGTCTTTTTTGCGTTGTGCTTTTCCGTTTGATACGAATTTTGCAACAGCATGTTTCGGGGTGGCTTTTGAGACTTGTCCTCCTGTATTTGAATAGACTTCATTGTCTAACACAAGTAAATTGACATCCGCACCGCTTGCAATGACATGATCCAATCCACTATAGCCAATATCATAGGCCCAACCGTCACCACCGATGATCCACTGACTCGGTTTCACAAATAGATCTTCTTGTGCTAATATGGCTTGTCGCTCTACTTCAAAAGCTGTTTCATGGTACAAAGCTTGTCTTAATTTTGCAGCGCGTTGCTTGGTTCCGTCACTTTCTGCTAAATGATCAATAAACTCTTTCATCAATTGTACTGTTTCTTTTTCAAACACATTGCGAGCTTTTTTTGCAAGTAGATGGATCTGACGCGCTAGTGCTTGGCGTCTAGTTGTTATGCCAATATGCATACCATAGCCAAATTCAGCATTGTCTTCTAATAATGAATTCGACCACGCCGGTCCTTGGCCTGACGCAGTTGTCGTATAAGGTGTCGTAGGAAAAGAAGCGCCCCAAATTGAAGAACAACCTGTCGCATTGGCCACAAGCATCCGATCGCCAAATAATTGGGTCAACAATTTGACATAAGGCGTTTCACCACAACCAGCACAAGCACCTGAAAATTCTAGTAGTGGTTTTTCGAATTGTGATCCCATGACACTTGATACTTTTACGGGATTTTCTTTTTGTTTCAATGTCATCGCAAACGCCCAATGAATCGCTTCTTGCTTTTTCGTTTCATAAGGGACCATTGCTAACGCTTTGCCTTTTGCTGGACAAGCCTCAACGCAAAGTCCACATCCTGTGCAATCTTCTACTGAAACTTGGATTCGATACCATAGTCCATCCTTACCTCGAAACTTGCGTGTAATAAATCCTTCTGGAGCTGCTTGTTCCTCTTCTTCGTCTAATAAAAATGGGCGGATCGCTGCATGTGGACAGACAAAAGCGCATTCATTACACATCGTACAACGTTCACTAAACCACTCTGGAACTTCTAAAGCGATCCCTCGTTTTTCATACGCAGCAGTCCCCAGTGGCATCTGACCGGTTTGCCGTGTTGATGGTGAAAAAGCCGAGACAGGCAAGCAGTCTCCTTTTTGTGCCAGCACTGGATTTGCCACGTTTTCCATATAGTCGTCTGTCGCTGTCTTTTTATGTGAGTCGACTTCCAATGTTGCCCATTCTTTAGGCACAGCGACTTTTTTTAAACTATTGACGACTTCTGCTAAAATCGCTAAATTGTTTTCAACGACTTGTTCAGTTTTATGTCGGTATTTTTGTTTGATTTCAGCTTTCATCGCTTCCATTGCTTGTGTAAAGGGACATGGATTCATTAAATAAAAGAAGACCGTTTCCATAATTTTATTGATATGTCGACCTAGACCATAGCGTTGCGCAAGTTCCATAGCGTTGATCGTATAAAACTGTATCTGTTTTCGTGCCAAATCACGTTTTAATGCAGTTGGCAGTGCCCGCATCAGTTGCTCTGCCGTCCATGGTGTATTTAAGACAAAAATACCTTGTGTTTTCAAATCTTCTAATAAAGAATAACGATGAACGTAAGCAGGCGTATGACAAGCAACGTAGTCCGCTTTTGTGATCAAATATTCTGAATGGATCGTATCGTTTCCATAACGTAGATGCGAAATCGTCAATCCACCTGATTTTTTTGAATCATAGTAAAAATAGCCTTGAACGTTTTGCGTTGTCTGTTCGCCAATGATTTTGATCGCTGATTTACTTGCACTGACTGTTCCATCTGAACCAAATCCCCAAAATTTTGCTTGCTTGATCGTACTTGGTGTGAGATCAAGTGTCGCTCCTACTTTCAACGAAAGGTGTGTCACGTCGTCTACAATGCCTAAAGTGACTTCTTTTTGCGGTTGCTCTTTTTCCAACTCATCAAATAAAGCGTTGATATCTTCTGGTCGTGTATCTTTTGCGCCTAGACCGTAACGCGCGCCAATAATAATGGGCGCATTTTCCTGACCATAAAAAGTACTTTTTACATCTAGCAGTAAAGATTCTCCAGGAGCAGTCGCTTCTTTACTACGATCGAGCACAGCAATCTTTTCAACAGTCTTTGGCATCACTTCTAATAGATCTGCTACTGGAAAAGGACGATATAGCCGTATACATACCACGCCCACTTTCCGACCTTTCATCTGTAGATATTCGACAGTTTGACGAATCGTTTCCGTGATTGATCCCATGGCGATGATCACTTGCGTTGCTTTAGGATAACCATAGTAGTTTGCCACATCATAATCAGTTTGACGAAAAGTATTTAACTTAGAAAAATATTCTTTAACTGTAGCAATCACGTCTTGATAAGGTTGGTTTAACGCTTCACGTTGCTGAAAATGAACATCTGGATTTTGATTGGCGCCACTTACTGTGGGATGATTCGGATTCATCGCTTCGTCTTTAAACGCTTTAAGCTGTTCTTTGTCGAGCCATTTTTCCAACTGCGCATAAGGTAGCACTTCGATTTTTTGCATCTCATGACTCGTTCGAAAACCATCGAAAAAATGCACAAAAGGAATTCGGCTGGTAATCGTTGCTAGATGAGCAATCGCTGCAAGGTCCATTGCTTCTTGAACGGAACTAGACGCTAGCATGGCATAGCCACTTTGGCGCACGGCCATCACATCAGAATGATCCCCAAAAATACTCAATGCATTAGTCGTCAATGCTCGACTCGCTACGTGAATCACACTTGGCAACAACTCTCCAGCGATTTTATACATATTAGGTAACATCAATAATAATCCTTGCGACGCGGTATACGTGGTTGTTAAAGCTCCTGTTTTTAAGGCACCATGTACAGCCCCTGCTGCTCCTGCTTCAGATTGCATATCCACGATCGTCACCGGTTCGTGAAACATATTTTTCTTTTGTTGCGCGGCCCATTGTTCGACCAATTCAGCCATTGGTGAACTTGGAGTAATGGGATAAACGGCAGCAACTTCAGTAAAGGCATACGACACATACGCTGCCGCTTCATTCCCATCCATTACACGATATTCTCTCATACTGACACTCCTCTACTTGATTTTCTTCTTTAGTATAATAGATTGTGAAAAAATTATAAAGATGAAAGTTATCTTTTTCACAAAAAATCAAACTGCTTGATTAGTGGGCATTTTGGTAAAAATTAGGTACAATAGTGATAGTCATTAAAGGAGGATATGAGAATGGATATTTCTGTTATTAAACCTGAGGCAACAAACACTACACATGGAATTAAAATCGGAGACAACGAACGCGTGATGATCGAGTTTGTGAATCTACGTTGCCCTTATTGTAAAAAGTGGTTCCAAGAATCGGAGCACTATTTAAATGAAGCGGTAAAAGCCAATCAATTGTCTCGTCTGATCAAACTGACGGATCGACAAAAAGAATCCTTACAACGTGGAAATGTGATGCATCAATACGTGACAACAAATGATGCGAAAACAGCATTGATGGAGATCGCGAAAATTTTTGACACACAAGATCAATGGGGCGATCTATCTCTAGAAGAAGTCGCAACGTTTGCTGAAGAAAAACTAGGCCTAACACGTCATAATCATGAAGAGTATGCCAAAGAGATCACAGCTGAGAGCGAAGCCGCGAATATCAAATTTGTTCCAACGATTTTATTTGCGGATCAAATCTTTGATGAAAGTATCACCCATGAAGATTTAGTTTCATTAGTCGAACGCTAAATAAAAAAACCAAAAGCCGAAGTGTTGAACTAACCTAGGCTTTTGGTTTTTTATTTTGCTTCGCGCAATCGTTCAGCGAATTCATTGATTTTGCGAATCCGATGATTGATTCCCGACTTAGAAATCGCTCCTGATGGAATCATTTCTCCTAATTCTTTCAAACTAACTTCAGGATTTTCTAAACGTAATTCTGCAATTTCTTGTAATTTTTCCGGCAATGCACTGAGTCCGACCGTATCCTCGATAAACGAAATATTTTGCAATTGTTTTGATGCTGCGTCGATTGTTTTATTCATATTGGCCGTTTCACAATTGACTAAACGATTCACCGAATTGCGCATATCTCTTACAATCCGTACATCTTCAAATTTCAGCATCGAATTGGTAGCCCCGATCACCACAAAAAAATCGGCGATTTGTTCGGCACCTTTAAGATAAGAAATATAGCCATTACGGCGTTCAAGCGTGCGTGCATTCAACTGAAAAAAATTCAACATTTCGCAAATATCTTGATTATGTTCTTCATAAAGTGAATAAATCTCTAAGTGATATCGACTCGTTTCCGGATTGTTCACAGAGCCTGATGCCATAAATGCTCCTCTTAGATACGAACGCATTTTTTGACTATTTCCCATGATCTCATCGGATACATGCGTGTGAAACATCATGCCATCCATAATGTCTAAATCTGTTAAAATCCGTTGAGTATCTTGTTTTAGACGTACGATATACACATTGTTCTTTTTCAATTTCATTTTACGACGTACAAGTAACTCACTTTTTACATCATAATGATCTTTTAATAACGAATAGATTCGTCTAGCGATCGCCGCATTTTCTGTTTGGACATTTAAGATGAATTGATGGTTGGCTAAACTTAGAGAACCATTCATCCGAATCAACGCCGCAAGTTCTGCTTTAGCATGCTCGCGATGCACTTCAAGACCCGTTAATTCTTTTTTGACCTCGGCTGCAAAAGACATCCAGATCACCTTCTTTCTACACTAGCCCTTAATGTCTTCGTTTTCGTTCATACACTAAGCGCAATAATTCTTGTACAACTTTTTCGCCATCGTGAAACACTCCACCATCACGTAATTCAAGAAAGTCAGTAGATACTACTCGACAACCTTCATCACGTAAAGCTAAAAAGTCATGTTCTACTTGAACTAAATACTCATCGTAACGCTCATTGTCCATATAATTTTCTGGTACTTTTTCAATATTGACCAAGACGGTATCGATAAAAGGTTGACGCAAGTGCTCATGCAAGACGCGCACATGATCGGCATCGCTAAAATACTCGGTTTCGCCTTTTTGCGTCATAATGTTACAAATATAGACTGTTTCTGCTTTTGTTTCTAATAACGCTTGGCCGATTTCAGCAATCATTAGATTTGGTAAAATACTGGTAAATAAACTACCCGGCCCTAATACCACCATATCTGCCTCTAAAATTGAAGAAATCACTTTACGTGCCGCTTTTGGCTCGCTTTGATTGTGTTGATTTTGCACAAAAACACGATCAATCGTTTTTCGCTGTTTGGCAATATTCGATTCTCCTACAGCCGTCGTTCCATCTTTAAACACTGCATGTAAAATCAAAGGTTCATCAGAAGATGGAAAGACGCGACCGTCGACATGCATCATTTTAGATAATAATTGTACCGCCTCATATGTACTCCCACGCATTTCAGAAATAGCCGCAATAATCAAATTTCCTAACGCATGATTGGCTAAAAAATGATCTTCTGATTTAAAACGATACTGAAAAATATCCTCATAAAGTCTTGGCATATCCGATAGCGAGACCAATACATTCCGTAAATCTCCTGGCGGGGCCATTGTGATCGAATCACGAATCACCCCACTACTCCCTCCATCATCTGCGACCGTCACGACTGCTGTAATGTCTACTCCTTGATTGCGTAAGCTTTTTAAGATCACCGGCAATCCCGTTCCGCCACCTAACACCACCACTTTTGGTTTATGGATACGGTAAGTCTTTAAGCTCATGAACGATTGACCGTTTCTTTACGTTTATCTTTATCTCGATGTGTGGTGTGTACGAGATACTCTTGCTTCAACAAGTCTCCGATTCGTTTTGTCAATGCCACTGAACGGTGTTGTCCACCCGTGCATCCGATCGCAATCGTTAGACTGCTTTTGCCTTCTTTGATATAACCTGGCATCACGCTAAGTAGCAATTGACTAAACTGTTGGTAAAAAGCTTCCGTTTCATCAAAAGACATCACGTAGTCGTAAACCGGTTGATCAAGTCCCGTTAATGGACGCAATTCTTGGATATAATGTGGATTTGGTAGAAAACGCACGTCCATCACGATATCTGCATCGATTGGCAATCCATACTTAAATCCAAATGACAACATCTCGATACGAAATCCCGGTGTGGTATCACTCGTCCGAAACTCGGCATTGATTCGCTCTCTTAATTGACGTGGAGTCAATTCTGTTGTATCGACAACAACCGATGCTTGCGCTTTAAATTCTTCTAATAAGTGACGTTCTTTCTTGATGCCTTCTGTTACCAAACCATCCATTGCCAATGGGTGGGCTCTACGGGTTTCTTTATATCGAGAAACCAATTCGGCATCTAACGCTTCTAAAAATAAAATACGTGTATTGATGAAATTGGTATTCTCGATTTCAATCAACATACTTTGGATCTCTTCAAAGAACGAGCGTGAACGCATATCGACGACCAATGCGATTTTTAAGATTTTGCCAGATTCTTTAATCAATTCCCAAAATTTTGGAATCAATGATGGCGGCATATTATCAATACAAAAATAGCCCATGTCCTCGAAACTTTGAACAGCCACCGTTTTTCCAGCTCCGCTCATCCCTGTAATAATAACTAATTCTAAATTATCTACCATAGTATTACCCCCTCTTTTTCTCATAATCTAAACAATTATATCATCCCGGGCGTATCATGACTACATTTTATCGAAAAAAAAGTAAAGACGAGTTTCGCCTTTACTTTTTTTTAAGACAATACTGTCTTCAAATACTTTCCGGTATAACTTTCTTCTACTTGTGCGAGTGCCTCAGGTGTCCCAGTCGCTAGAATCGTGCCCCCACCGGCACCGCCTTCTGGTCCAAGGTCGATCAAATGATCCGCAGACTTGATCACATCAAGATTGTGTTCAATCACTAACACCGTATTGCCTTTTTCAACTAAGCGATCCAAAACCTTTAACAAACGGGCAATATCTTCTGAATGTAGTCCAGTTGTGGGCTCATCTAAAATGTAAAAACTTTTTCCATTTGATATCTTGTGTAACTCACTTGCAAGCTTCATCCGTTGTGCTTCACCACCAGATAATGTGGTAGCAGGTTGACCTAATGTGATATATCCTAGACCGACATCTACGATCGTTTGCAGTTTCCGATTGATCTTTGGAATCGATTGGAAAAATTCGACCGCATCTTCAACCGTCATATCCAAGATATCGGCAATATTTTTTCCTTTATAGTGAACTTCAAGTGTTTCCGAATTGTACCGTTTCCCATGGCATACTTCACACGGTACATAGACATCGGGTAAGAAATGCATTTCAATTTTAATAATTCCATCTCCACGACAAGCTTCACAACGGCCGCCTTTGACGTTAAAACTAAAGCGCCCTTTTTTATATCCCCGAACCTTTGCTTCATTGGTTTTTGCAAACAGATCACGGATATCATCAAAAACACTCGTGTAGGTCGCAGGGTTACTTCGTGGTGTACGACCGATTGGACTTTGATCGATATCAATGATTTTCTCAATAGCTTCATATCCTGTGATCGAGCGATATTTTCCAGGTTTTGCGTTGTTTCGATTGATTTTTTGCGCTAAGGCTTTTTTCAAGATCTCATTGACCAAAGTCGATTTTCCTGAACCAGAAACACCTGTGACCGCAACGAATTCACCTAGGGGAAAAGCTACATCAATATTTTTTAAGTTATTTTCTGAAGCCCCAAGTACTTCGATCGCCTGACCATTTCCTTGTCTTCTCGTCTCAGGTACTGGGATTTTTCGTTTGCCAGATAGATATTGTCCAGTAAGCGATGCTTTATTTTTTTCCACTTGTTTTGGTGTTCCTTGTGCGACGATTTGACCACCAGCAGCACCAGCTCCTGGACCTACATCGATCAAATAATCCGCAGCGCGCATCGTGTCTTCGTCGTGTTCTACTATAATTAGTGTATTTCCAAGATCGCGCATTTTTCGAAGCGAATCTAATAAACGATCGTTATCACGCTGATGCAATCCAATCGAAGGCTCATCTAAAATATACAATACACCAGATAGATTTGATCCAATTTGTGTAGCCAAGCGGATCCGTTGTGCTTCGCCTCCAGAAAGCGTTCCGGCTGCACGGCTTAACGTTAAATAATCAAGTCCTACATTACGTAAAAAGCTTAACCGATCATTGATTTCTTTTACGATCGTTTGTGCAATCGTTTGTTCTTTTTCAGACAAGATCAGCTGATCAACAAAATGTAACGCTTCGGTGATCGCCTTTTCACTCACTTGACCGATATGTTCCCCTCCGACTTTAACGGATAACGCCTGACGGTTCAAACGATAACCATGGCAGACGTTACAAGGCAATTCTGTCATATACAATTTCATCTGTTCTCGCGTAAAATCACTATTGGTTTCGTGATAACGTCGTTTGATATTGCTCATCACACCTTCAAACGCGATATCGACATCACGGACACCACCAAAATCATTTTCGTAATGGAAATGGAACGCTTCTTCACCAGAACCATACAAAATGATGTTTTGTTCTTGTTGACTTAATTGTTCAAAAGGCGTATCCATATCGATTGAAAAAGCATAGCACGCTTGTTCCAACAATTGCGGATAATATTGTGAACTGATTGGATTCCAAGGCACCAGAGCGCCTTCACGCAACGTTTTGGTTGTATCAGGTACGACTAAATCTAAATCGACTTCTAATTTCATCCCTAACCCATCACATTCAGAACAAGCCCCAAATGGTGCATTGAATGAAAATAAACGCGGTTCCAATTCACCGACTGTAAAACCACAATAAGGACAAGAATAATGTTCACTAAACAATAACTCTTCTTCGCCGTTCACATCAACAACCGCATAGCCATCTGCTAAACGTAACGCCGCTTCAAATGAATCAAATAAACGTGAACGAATTCCGTCTTTGATCACGATACGATCGACAACGATTGCAATCGAATGTTTTTTCGTTTTAGGTAATTCCGGAACTTCTGTGATGTCATAGGTTTCTCCATTTACCCGTACGCGAACGTAACCTTCTCGTTGGATCATCTCAAATACTTTTTTGTGTTGCCCTTTTTTTTCATGTACAACAGGTGCTAATAATTGGATTTTTGTACGCTCAGGTAGCGCCAATACTTGATCGACCATCTGCTCTACTGATTGACTGGTAATCTCTACATGATCGTTTGGACAAATCGGATGACCTACACGTGCATAAAGCAATCTTAGATAGTCATTGATTTCAGTGACTGTACCAACGGTTGAACGCGGATTTTTACTTGTAGTCTTTTGATCGATCGAGATCGCTGGGCTCAAGCCATCGATACTGTCGACGTCTGGTTTATCCATTTGTCCTAAAAATTGCCGTGCATAAGCAGAAAGGCTTTCAACGTAACGACGTTGTCCTTCTGCATAAAGCGTATCAAAGGCAAGCGAGCTTTTTCCAGAACCAGAAAGTCCGGTCACTACAACCATCTTGTCACGCGGAATGGTCACATCAATATTTTTTAGATTATGTGCTCGTGCACCATGAATCACTATTTTATCATTTGCCACAAAGAAGCCCCCTATATTATTCTGCTTTTAATTCTAAAATGGTATCGCGTAGTGTAGCAGCTGTTTCAAAATCTAATGCTTTAGCCGCATCGCGCATTTCTTTTTCTAACTTCAATAGTAATTGTTCTTTTTCCTCTTTTGAGAGTTCGGTAATCGACTGCACGTCATAAGCTTCTGCAGTTTCTGCGACCTTAGAGATGCGGATCAGATCACGGATCTCTTTTTTGATGGTAATCGGTGTGATTCCATGTTTTTCATTATACGCCTCTTGGATCGAACGTCTTCTAGCCGTTTCTTCGATCGCTTTATTCATGGAATCGGTCATTTTATCTGCATACATGATCACTTTCCCATTGGAATTTCGTGCCGCGCGCCCAATCGTTTGAATCAATGAGCGTTCGCTACGTAAGAATCCTTCTTTATCGGCATCTAAGATCGCAACTAGAGAAACTTCTGGCACATCGATCCCTTCTCGTAGTAAGTTGATTCCAATCAATACATCAAATACGCCTAAGCGTAAGTCACGAATGATTTCAGTTCGCTCAAGTGTTTTGATATCACTATGCAAGTACTTCACTTTGATACCAAGTTCTTTGAAATAATCTGTCAAATCTTCTGCCATTTTTTTCGTCAACGTCGTAATGAAGACACGCTCGTCTTTTTCTGCACGCTCGTTGATTTCTCCTACTAGATCATCGATTTGCCCCATGATAGGACGCACATCGATGATTGGATCCAAGAGTCCAGTTGGTCGGATGATCTGTTGTACGACGTGATCTGTTTGCTCGTATTCATATGGTCCTGGAGTGGCAGAAACATAGATGATTTGATTGACATGCGCTTCAAATTCTTCCAATCGTAAAGGACGATTATCTAAAGCTGATGGCAAACGAAATCCATAGTCTACTAACATTTGCTTACGCGCGCGGTCTCCATTGTACATGCCTCTAATTTGCGGCATCGTAACGTGTGATTCATCGATCACCATCAAAAAATCTTCAGGGAAAAAATCAATCAACGTATAAGGTGGTTCTCCTTCTTTACGTCCATCCATATGTCGCGAATAATTCTCGATTCCTGAAGTATACCCCATTTCACGTAGCATCTCGATATCATAATTAGTGCGTTGCTCTAAACGTTGTGCTTCTAGTAACTGTTCATTTTCTCGTAAAATCTTTAAACGCCATTCAAGTTCGGCTTGAATGGACGCAATCGCGCTTTCCATATGATTCTCATCGGTCAAAAAGTGAGTTGCCGGAAAAATCGAGACATGCTCTATATCGTTGTGGACTTCACCTGTCAAGGCATCGACTTCACGAATTCGATCGACTTCATCGCCAAAAAATTCAATCCGCAACGCACGTTCATCGCGTGAAGCTGGAAAGACTTCGATGACATCACCTCTCACGCGAAATCGTCCCCGCTGAAAATCAATATCATTGCGTTCAAATTGGATATCAATCAGACGACGTAACACTTCTTCGCGTGAAATCTCCATTCCTTCGCGAATCGAGACAACTTGCTTTTGATATTCCATAGGAGAACCTAAACCAAAAATACAAGAAACTGAAGCCACCACTACCACGTCATTGCGCTCTAAAAGCGAACTCGTTGCCGAATGACGTAATTTATCGATTTCATCATTGACACTTGAGTCCTTTTCGATATATGTGTCGCTTGAAGGAACGTAAGCTTCTGGCTGATAATAATCATAATAACTCACAAAATATTCTACTGCGTTATTGGGGAAAAATTCTTTAAACTCGCCATATAATTGACCAGCTAATGTTTTATTGTGCGCAATGATCAAAGTCGGTTTATTGACCTGTTGGATCACATTTGAGATCGTGTAGGTTTTCCCCGTTCCCGTTGCTCCTAGTAGTATTTGTGCTTTTTCTTTCTTTTGAACTCCTTCGACTAGTTGGCGGATGGCCTCCGGTTGATCACCGGCCGGTTGATACGCAGAAACTAGATCAAAAGGAATCGAATTGTTTCGTTCAATCATCCTCAATCCTCATTTCAATTGTTCGTTTTCGTTCTTATATTTTATCATAGCGAACATATTTTCGCTATTCTTGTGACTTGTTTCATAAGGATGGAAGCTTATTTCTTAAACTTTTTATGTAAGTTTTCCTTACATTTCATGTAAGCATTCAGTTTATTTTTTTCTTTTTTCTTGTTATACTCTTGCTAATCGTCAATTCAAATAGAATCGACTAAGTTTTTATGAGAAGAAATGGAGGAAATCATTACATGAAACGAAAGCTTTTTTATTTATCACTACTTTCCATCGTGGCGACGTTAGGGTTGTTTACGGCACGTAGCGTAAAAGCAGAAGAAACGACTTATCAAATCGGAACTGACATCACATTTGCTCCGTTTGAATTTCAAGATGACAATCAAAATTATGTAGGGATCGATATTGATTTGTTAAATGCGATCGCCAAAGATCAAGGATTCGCCATCAATTTGCGTCCACTGGGATTTGATTCATCGATCCAAGGAGTCCAATCTGGACAACTAGATGGTATGATCGCAGGAATGAGTATTACAGATGAGCGGAAAAAAAGTTTTGACTTTTCTGATCCTTATTTTGATAGCGGCATCCAAATGGCTGTCAAAACTGGCGATAACTCAATCAAATCCTATAAAGACTTAAAAGGAAAAGTTGTCGGTGCTAAAGTTGGAACTGAAAGTGCAACATTTTTAGAAGCAAACAAGGATAAATATGGCTATACGATCAAAACTTATGACGATGCTACTGGCGTATACGGTGCCATCAAAAATGGAACGGTGCAAGCAATTTTCGATGATTATCCTGTTTTAGGGTACGCCATCAACAAGGGAGAACCTTTGCAACTCATTGGGACAGCTGAAAAAGGAAATGCTTACGGTTTTGCAGTCAAAAAAGGCGAAAATGCCGAACTGATCCAAAAATTCAACGCCGGTCTTAAAAAATTAAAAGAATCAGGCCAATATGACGAAATCGTTCAAACGTATATCAAAACAAATAGCGAAACGATAACATCACAAACAGAAATGAAAAAAATCACACCGCTAAAAGAGAAATACATTATTGCAAGCGACTCTGCTTTTGCCCCATTTGAATTCAAAAACGAAGACAATGAATATGTGGGAATCGATGTCGATTTGATGAAAAAAGCGGCAGAATTACAAGGTTTCACGATCGACTTTAACTTCATCGGCTTCTCAGCAGCAGTTCAAGCCTTACAAGGGCAACAAGCTGACGGCATGATCGCCGGTATGACTGTGACAGACGAACGAAAAAAAGAATTCGACTTTTCCACTCCTTATTTCCAAAGCGGTATCCAAATCGCAGTCAAAAAAGGCAATAAAAACATCAACTCTTATGAAGACTTAAAAGGCAAAAAGGTCGGGGTAAAAGTCGGGACCGAAAGTGCGGACTTTTTAGAAGCCAATAAAGATAAATATGGCTACACGATCAAAAGTTATGATGCAGCAGATCAATTATACGAAGCAGTCAAAGTCGGCGCAGTCGACGCCATCATGGACGACTATCCAGTAATCGGCTATGCCATCTCTCAAGGTCAAGAACTTGCTACACCGATTGCACGTGAAAGTGGCGGTGAATATGCCTTCGCTGTGAAAAAAGGACAAAACCAAGAATTACTTGAAATGTTCAACGAAGCTTTAGCACAAATGAAACAATCAGGTGAATATGACAAGATTATCGCAACGTATATCGCAGATGGCGAACCAGTCAAACAAGAATCGACTAAAGATAACTCTTCTTTATGGAGAATCTTAAAAAACAACTATAAACAATTGCTTGCCGGTTTAGGCAAAACAATGCTTCTTGCCTTGATTTCCTTTGCGCTCGCGATTTTAGTCGGCGTCATCTTTGGCTTGATGAGTGTCGCACCAATCAAAGCACTACGCATCGTCGCGTCAATCTACGTGGATATTATTCGCGGTATTCCAATGATGGTATTGGCATTCTTTATCTTCTTTGGTTTATCAGGAGCGATAGGCATTACCATTCCAGACTTTGTTGCCGGGGTCATTACCTTGACGCTAAACGCCAGTGCTTATATCGCTGAAATCGTTCGTGGTGGAATCAACGCTGTACCAAAAGGACAGATGGAAGCATCACGTAGTCTAGGATTATCTTACAACCGAACGATGCAAAAAATCATTTTACCGCAAGCGGTACGCATCATGGTGCCTTCGTTTGTTAACCAATTCGTCATTACCTTAAAAGATACAACTATCATTTCCGCTATCGGTGTGGTCGAGTTGTTACAAACTGGAAAAATCATTGTAGCAAGCACACTCCAAAGTACGTCTGTCTACTTTATTATCGCAATGATCTACTTGATCGTGATCACAGCATTAACTCGTTTAGCGAAAGTTTTAGAAAAGAAGGTGAATTAAGATGGCAGAAAAAATATTAGTAGAACATTTAGTCAAACAATACGGAGACAATACTGTTTTAAACGATATCAATGTCTCGATCAAAGAAGGCGAAGTCGTCTGCATTATCGGCCCTTCCGGTTCAGGTAAATCGACCTTTTTACGTTGTCTAAACCGCCTAGAAGAGCCTTCTAGCGGAGACATCATCGTCGATGGCGCCCATCTAATGGATAAAAACACAGATATCAATATGGTCCGTCAACATATCGGGATGGTGTTTCAACACTTCAACCTTTTCCCACATCTATCGATTATGGAAAACATCATTCTCGCACCAACAGACCTTAAAAAATTAAGTAAAGCCGAAGCAGAAAAAAAAGCTGTTAAACTACTTGAAACAGTTGGATTAGCCGATAAAAAAGACGCTTATCCGGATAACCTATCTGGTGGGCAAAAACAACGGGTCGCCATTGCTCGCGCATTGGCAATGAATCCTGATATCATGCTCTTTGATGAGCCGACATCCGCGCTAGATCCTGAAATGGTTGGCGATGTGTTGAACGTTATGAAAAAACTAGCCAAACAAGGGATGACGATGGTGATCGTTACCCACGAAATGGGATTTGCTAAAGAAGTCGCCAACCGTGTTATGTTTATCGATGGTGGAAACTTTTTAGAAGATGGCACACCAGATCAAATTTTTAATCATCCAACCAATCCACGTACCAAAGACTTTTTAAACAAAGTTTTAAATATCTGAAAAAAGAGGTGTGACAGGACATTGTCACACCTCTTTCACTATCGAAAACATGGTATTTTAGAAGCACCGCCTACGAAAATAAGCCGAATCACGCCCGATAATTTCGGCTCTATAATTTAATGGACTGATGAATTGAATTCAATTCATCAGTCCATTTGTCATTTTAGGTATTAAAAAACATACTCGCTTCCTGTATGATTAAATCACCACAAAATAAACAAACGAAAGGAGT